>CADCNZ010000080.1 GCA_902802935.1 uncultured bacterium
TCAAACACTAAAAATTTATCAAAACCTACTAATTTGAAAGAACCCATTAATTGTTCGGAAACATTTCTTAGTTTCAAAACACCATTTTGTGATTTTAATAACTTAAATAATTCCAAAATTATTTTTAATCCAAAACTTGAAATAAAAGTAATTTCTGAAAAATCGAGTATTACTTCTGTTATAGTTTCTTCCGAGTCCTCAATGGCGTCTTTTACGCTTGTTCCGTAGTCAACAGCAGTATCAAGATCAAGTCTACCTGATGCTTGAACATATAGGCTACTAATACCTGTTCTTTTGATAGTAAAGTTCATATAAAACCCTCATTTAATATGATATGCTGTTTAATATTATTTCATAAAAACTTATTTCATTTATCGTATAATTAATGTATTTGCAAATATTATTATCAATATATATTAATACAATTCATTGTACAAATTTTATATTAACATTCCCCCGATTAAATAATAATTTATTATAAAAAAATATATAAATACACAACTGTCATGCTAAAAATCAAACAGGTAAATTTTGGCTATTTTAAAGGCATATAGGCAATTGTAACGGTGAAGAATTAATAAAATTAATAATATAAAGTATTTTAAGTATTGTAAATTTTAAAAAAAACGCTTGCAATATTCTAAAACATGTGTATAATAGGTAGCATAAGGAGGGTGAATTCCAATAACGACGGACTTGGCGACATGCCGACGAGGAAATTATTCAGAATTTTCAATCCAAGAGAGTAGAAAAAGTGTATAGGAGATTTACTATGAACAAAGAAGAATTAGTAAAAGAAATTTCAAAGAAAACAAAACTTTCTCAAAAAACATCATCTGATGTATTATCAGCTACATTAGAAATCATCCAAAAAACAGTTGCTAAAGGCAAAAAAGTAACTTTAGTAGGTTTTGGTACTTGGGAAGCTCGCAAGAGAGCTGCTAGAATTGGTAGAAATCCTCAAACTGGTAAAGAATTGAAGATTGCTGCTAAGACAGTTCCTGCATTCTCAGCTGGTAAATCATTCAAAGAACTTGTTAAGTAGTTTCTTTTAACTAAGAGTTCTAAGACACGCAATTTAATTAAGTTGCGTGTCTTTTAAATTTAAAATACTCTAAAAGATTGATTGAAAAATAAAAAAAAAGTTATATTCTAAATAAAAAGAGGTCTTTTGTGAATAATAAAGAAAGATTAAAAAAGCAAATCAAGCATAAAGAATTACAAATCAAGAAGTTACATTTACACCAATCTTCATCAGAAGTATGTGAACAACTTTATAATACAATGATTTTAGAAAAAGCCATATTAAAAAAAGAGCTCGAAAATATGGAAAAAAATCCTGTAATAGAAAGAATTAAAGCCATACTTCCGCGTCGAGAAAAGTTAATTTGCGACTATTTTAAGGGATAGCGTAAGTTTGAGAGCAAATGTCATGGCAGAATGTAACATTTCCTGTTATTTTTTACATTTAACCCTATTTATGATATAATTACCATAAAGGGGAATTATGCATATTAATACAGAGTGTAAAAAGTCTATAAGAGGAGCCTTCGGAGATGAAATAACGGAATTGGGAAAAACCAATTCAAGGATTGTTGCATTAGATGCGGATTTATCCGGTTCAACTAAGACATCTACTTTTGCAAAAGCATATCCTGAGCGTTTTTTTGATGTCGGCATCGCAGAACAAAATTTAATTACAACAGCCCTTGGACTTTCCTTAACAGGAAAAATCCCATTTGCTGCTACATTTGCAGTTTTTGCTACCGGACGTTGCTATGATCAAATCAGAAACTCTGTGTGCTACCAAAAAGCAAATGTTAAAATAATTGGTGCACATGGTGGTATTACTGTCGGCGAGGATGGAGCAAGCCATCAAGCATTGGAAGATATTTCATTGATGCGCGGAATCCCCAATATGACTGTTATTGCACCTGGCGATTATGAGCAAACACGTCAAGCTGTGAGATATGCGGCAGAGTACGAAGGTCCTGTATATATTAGACTTTCTCGTACTGATGTACCTTGTATTTATGACGAATCCTATAAATTTGATATCAATAAAGCCGTTGTGCTTAAAGAGGGCAGTGATGTCACGTTGATATGTTCGGGAGATATATTGGCACAAGCCGTTATTGCGGCTGAAGAACTGGAACAAAAAGGAATTTCTGTTGAATTGATTAATGTTCCGGTTATTAAACCTTTTGATAAAACAACAATTATCAAAAGTGTTAACAAAACTAAGCTTGCGGTAACGGTGGAGAATCATTCTATTATAGGCGGTCTTGGCTCTGCCGTTTGTGAATGCCTGTCAGAAAATTCACCGCACAAAGTATATAGATTTGGTGTAAACGATTCATTCGGTCAAAGCGGAACTCCCAAAGAATTGTTACACCATTATGGATTAGATTCCGAAAGTATTACAAGTAGAATAGTTGAGATATTAAAAAAATGATACAATTAAGGTCTGTTACAAAAAAATACAAAAATAATTATGCTTTAAAAAATATTAATCTTGATATTTTATCAGGAGAATTCGTTTTCATTACAGGAGCATCCGGAGCCGGTAAATCGACATTAATGAAAATGCTCTATAAAGAAGAAACTCCGACAACCGGCACTGTTCTTATAGGCGGAATTAACATTGCAAATTTACCACCTGAAAAAGTGCCAAATTTGCGAAGATGCATGGGAATTGTCTTTCAAGATTATAAATTATTACAAAATCAAACTGTATATGATAATATTGCATATGTAATACGTACCCTCGGAATAAGTTCTGCAGATATAAGAACTCGTGTTACAGGAGCTTTAAAAGTTGTAGGACTATTAGATAAAGCTAAGGCGAAACCGAGTGAACTTTCAGGCGGTGAACAACAGAGAGTAAGTATAGCAAGAGCACTCGTTAACGGACCTCCGTTATTGATAGCTGATGAACCTACAGGGAACTTAGATCCGAAGAATTCATTAGAAGTCATGCAAATTTTGGAACAAATTAATCAAAGAGGAATTACTGTTATAGTCTCCACACACGACTTTACTCTTGTTGACAGATTCAGAAAAAGAGTACTAACTCTTGAAAACGGAGAAATCGTAAGAGACATTCAGGCAGGTACTTATGGACAATAACAGACAGCAAATAAAAAAAACAGTGAAAAAACATATACCTAAAGATTGGCTTTGCGAATTACGCATAGCATATCGTATTGTGATGGAAGCTGTTAACGATATAAAAAGAACCGGAATTATCAATCTTGTTATCATAACAACAATGGCTGCAATATTGACAATTTTTGGAGTTTTGTTTAGATTTACTCTTTCATTGTCTACATTTACGCATGAACTTGGTAATGTTTTGGAAATTTCGGTTTATCTTAAATCCGGAACATCGCCATCTATAATGAAAGACCGCATTCGAGAGATTAAACACGTAAAGACTGTAAATTTAATATCTAAAGATGATTCTTGGAACGGTCTAAAACAAGAAATGGGTTTACACGATATACAAAACCCGCTTCCTGATACTTTGAGAGTTCGTGTAGATAAGCCTGAAAACATCATGGAAGTTTATAACAACATAAGACCTATATCAGGAGTTGAAGATATGGGCTATGCAAAAGAATTAGCAAAAAAAATGCAAGTATTAACTCACGTTGCTAATACTACTATGTTTTTTGTTATTATAATTTCCGCAGCTTTAACAATAACTATCATTAACAATACAATCCAACTGGTTATTCAATCCAGAAAGGATGAAATAGAAATAATGCGGCTTATGGGTGTGAGCAATTGGTATATAAAAATTCCGCTTGTTATGCAGGGTGCTGCATACGGATTTGTATCTGCCGTTATATCAGTTTTCCCGCTGAGTTGGCTGCAAGCTCCGCTTATGGAAGTACATAAGTTCTTTTTAATACCGACTCCTGAGTATGCACAAAATATAGTTATTATAACTCTTTTGGTTATAGGCAGCGCATTCGGGGCTAGCGGAAGTTTACTTTCAATAAAAAAACACTTACAAGTATAAATAAAGGAAGAGAAATGGATAAAACAATCGAATTAGTAAACAGTATAAAAGACATTCATGCAATGCCAAGCGTAATTGTTAAAGCATTGAATATAATGAAAAAACCGACAGCAAGCATGAAAGAACTTGGTGATATAGTTATGTATGACCAGTCATTGACAATAAAAATACTTGCACTTGTTAATTCTGCATATTATGGTTTTTCACAACAAATCAGTTCTATAAGTATAGCCTTATCTTTGCTTGGTATGGTAAAAGTTAAAAACATAATAGTCGCAGTTGCTATGAAACCTATGATGTCAAACCAAGGAGATAAAGAATTATGGAAGCATTCTATGAGAGTTGCTTCCGGATGTGAATATCTTGCAAACCTGACTAAAATTATGGATGCAGATGAAGCTTTTATCGCAGGCTTTGTCCACGACGTTGGTAAGATTGTTCTGCACATGTCTAATGAAAAAATGTATGCTAAAGTTATATCTGCTGTTGACGAAGGCGCTGATGTTTTAAACGCAGAAGTTAAGTATTTTGATTCAAACCACGTTAAAACAGGTTCTTTGTTAGCAAAAAGATGGCAGTTACCAATATTGCTGGCAAATATTATATCATACCACCATACACCGTCTTTATCTTCTATACCTGTACCTTGTAACTTAGTTTGCTTGGTGGATAAACTGGTACAAACTCAGTTTAATCCGGCTTCTATTGATAAAGATTTTGTAAAAACACTCGGTATAGATTTTGAAGATTTGGAAGAATTAAGAAACAGCATAATGCAAAAATCTGAAGTATTGATTTCTGAATTATCTTAGAGGAGAGAAATGCAAAACCGTATAGTTTTAATCTCTGATGACTCTGACTTTTTTGAATATATTTCTTCTAAATTAAAATTAAGAAAAAGTGATGAACTATACCGATATAGTTTTGATGAATTGCCTGAAAAAATTCAACTTATAAACTCTTCTTTATTAATAATTAATAGCGAAAATTCTGAAGATAAAACTCTGGAACTTTTAGAAATTGCTAAAGGTACTCCTTCTATCGTTTTTAGCTTTAATGATAATGAAAATTTTCGAATCAAAGCATATAGAAACGGTGCACTTGATTTTATAACTCTTTCAACTTCTGATGAAGAATTAGAAGCCAAATTGGTACCGGCTTTGAATATCGTTTCTTCTTTTGAAAAAAATAATCTTTATAGAGAAATGCTGGTTAAAAATAATCTTGTTACACAAAATAACGAAGTATTTTTAGATTACAACAATATGCTTGACAGAGAAATTGAAAAAATAAAAACAGGTTCTATATCTGCAGTATTAGCAGCAATTTCACCAAATGATAAAACAAAATTTTTACTAAAAGCAAACCAAATAGAAACAACTATACTTAATAACATTCGGAAAAATGATATTTTAATGAATTTTGCACCTAACAAATATTTTTTGTTACTATACAACACTGACATTGAATCCGCTGAAAAGATATGGGAAAAAATAGTATATTATATTCCTGAAAAGATTTATGCAGGTTTTGCCGCTGTCGGAAATAAAAACAGACAACAACTCGTTAATGAAGTATTAAATAAACTGCATGAATCCATGCATAAAAATAGCAAAACTGACATCGGTTCATCAAATACATATATAGAAAATTATAAATTGTATAAACAAGAATTTAATAAAAAATTTGAAATGATTATCAGCCCTGTATTTTACCAAATACAACAAATGTACAATAATAAACTATTTGGAATGAATATACAACAAGAAATTGGTGAAGGATACGGAAACCTTTATATAAATAGCAAATATTCAGAAGGAAGATTCAGAATAACCAGCCCTGGACAATCAAAAATTAATATTGATATAACCTTTCAGTCGATAAAACTAGAAAACAAAAAAGCTTCTCCTTATCCTCAAACAAAGAGAATTACACTTGAGCCTGATGAATTTGAAGCCGGTTTACTGGAAGATTTATTGGAACAATTTATAATAGAGTTTAAAAGCGAGGTTAACATTGGGAATACTTAATCAAAATGATAGTCTTATATTCATAATTGATATTCAAGAAAAATTACTTAA
>CADCNZ010000081.1 GCA_902802935.1 uncultured bacterium
ACGCCTGCACCACCGAACAAACCAATTTTACCACCCTTTTGATATGGCTGAATTAAATCAATTGCCTTAATACCGGTTTCTAAAATTTCAATGTTT
Source organism: uncultured bacterium (assembly GCA_902802935.1). Taxonomy (GTDB): domain Bacteria; phylum Cyanobacteriota; class Vampirovibrionia; order Gastranaerophilales; family Gastranaerophilaceae; genus CAG-196. The sequence goes on from CADCNZ010000081.1 coordinate 97, forward strand.
GTATTTTGGTCTATTAATTTAGGAGACTCTCTGTGAATAGGCAAGTAGTCATTTGTATCAATAGCACCCATTTGATCTACAGGTTCGCCTATAACATTAAGTATTCTGCCCAAAATAGGTTTTCCTACAGGAATCTTAATTGGTTCGCCTGTGTTAACAACCTTCATACCTCTTTTTAAACCGTCAGTTGATGACATTGCAACCGTTCTTACTCTATTAGAACCCAGCATTTGCTGAACTTCTGCCACAATAACTTTTCCATCATCAGTATGTATATTAAGTGCGTTATATATTTCCGGCAGCTCTCCCTGCGCAAACTCAACGTCAATAACAGGACCAATAATCTGAGTAATTAATCCCTCGTTTTTATTTAAAGTCTCCATATAACCTCTCCTATCTCTCTTCTTGTATTCGATTATATAATATAAATTTATTATTGACAACAGAAGTTTACAAATAATTTAAATAGCTTTATTATTGGTTAAAAAGTACACATTTATAAATGCTATACCCGAAAAAATAAAATCAAAACCGGCAATTATACCGGCAAGCCACAGCGCAGAAGATGAAAGAGTTGTTATAACTATTAAGCTCCAAATAATTTCAAAGGAAGATAATATAAATAGCAGTTTTTGCCCTTCTATAATGCCGCTTCCTCTAATTCCAAATGCAGAGACAGACAAGCTTGTTAATATAAAATATACACCTAATGCTGAAGATATAAGCATAACATCAACAACCGGAGCAAAAAATAATATGCCGCCCGATAGTAACAGTATAACTCCGGCAAAAAAATTTAACATGAAATACATAGAATAATTTCTGGTTAATACAGATGAAATTATCCTATATCCACCATAAATAATAAATGTTATACTTAAAATAAAACCAAAAGTTAACATTGTCATTTTAGGCAGAATTAGTAAACATAATCCCAATATTACTGCAAGAACACCTTCAGTAATTATAAAACTTAAAAGTCTTTTTTCTGTCATAGTTCTCTCCTTTTTTATAATATTTACACATTCACAAAAATTTTTACCTATCCTTCTGTTGATAAAAAACTGTATAAAATAGCTGCTTGCAAAAATATAAAAAATATTGTAAACTTATGTTAAGATACAAAATCCCTATTATAATTATGCTTTCCAAACAACCCCAAAAAGAAAAGAGATTGAGCTTAAGAGGTGCGGTTCAAATTGGCCGCAGAAGTTTTTTCGTGTTTAAACAAGGTTGTAAAATGTTTTTAAAAAGCGGAAAAGATGAAAAACTTCATAAGTCTGTTGTTCAAAGTATGATTGACGCGAATCCGCATATAGCAAGAATATTACACAGGTATCATATTAAACCGTTAATAGATACAAAAACTCTTAAAGAACTTACTGGCGGACATATGAATGATACGTGCAACATAGCGATGGGAGTATATTCAATATTGTCTGACGAAATTAAATGTCACGTAGATAAAGAATCGCTTAAAGAAGCTTCTATGCTGCATGATTTGGGCAAAGTTTTAATACCTTCCAAAATATTAAATAAACCTGCTAAACTCAACAATAAAGAACGTAGAATTATGAATATACATTCAACATTGGGATATGAACTTTTAAAAACACAAGATCTTCCCGAAGAAACCCTTGCACTGATAAGATATCATCATCAAAATTTAATACATTCAGGCTATCCTGTTTTGCCCAAAGACAAGACTTCAGCCGATTTGGGTGTTCAAATAATATCTATTGCTGACAAGTACAGTGCTCTTAGAGAAGCTCGAGTATATAGAAAACCGCTTTCCAGAATAGATTCGCTATTGATTTTGTATAGAGAAGTTCGTGAAGGGAAAATTCTTCCGGAAGTATTTAATGCACTATTAAAATATGCAGAAATGTATGATAAAGCTGCATAAATTTTTTATAACAATTAAACTTGCTATAATTTTGTACTCAAATTCTTTTATTGTATAATTAGAGCAAAAGCAAAAGGAGAGGTACAAAATGCAAGTTTCATTAAATTGGTTAAATGATTTGGTTGATTTAAAAGATATTTCAGTTGAACAAATTGCTCACGAACTTACAATGAGTGGTTTAGAGGTTGAAGAAGTTGAAGAATTAAGACCAAAATTTACAAATATAATTACGGCAAAAATAGAAAAAATAGAAAATCATCCAAACAGCGACCATTTGCATTTGGTGACTGTGAACACAGGCTCTGCAACTAAAACTGTTGTATGCGGAGCTCAAAATATAAAAGAAGGTCAAGTAATTCCATATGCCTCAGTTGGCAGTAAGGTTCTAGACAGAAAAACAGGAGAGCAATTTGAGTTAACCCCCGCCGTTATAAGAGGAGTTGAATCGCAAGGTATGTTGTGCTCAGATGATGAACTTGGTGTTGCAGACAGAAATTATCAAGAAGAAGACGGCATATTAATTTTAAATAGAATTTTCCCAAATGTCGGATTGGGTTTAGATGTAGAAAATGTTTTAGGGTTTGAAAAAGATTATATTTTGCACACTGCACCAACTGCAAATCGCGGCGATCAAATGTCAGTCATAGGTATTGCAAGAGAACTCAGTGCTCTATTTGACAGGCCTATGAAAACTCCTGAACTAAAAGAAATTGCAAAGGGTAATAATTTTAAAGTTGAAATTAAAAATAATGATGTATGTAAATATTATTCGGTAGGAATTCTTAAGGATATAAATATTTGCCCTTCTCCGGAATGGATGCAAAAAAGAATTATTGCATCAGGAATGCGCCCGATAAATAATGTTGTGGATATTACAAATTACGTTATGCTTGAATTTGGTACACCACTACACGCATTTGATTATGATAAGTTAAATGGATATTTATGTGTAAGACGTGCGATAGAAGGCGAAAAGCTTATAACACTTGATGAAGTTGAAAGAGAACTTACACATGATACGGTTGTAATTGCAACGGAAAAAGAGCCGGTGTGTTTAGGGGGAGTTTTTGGCGGGCACAATTCTGAAATTGATGAAAACACCAAAAATTTGGCATTGGAAGCTGCTTATTTTACTCCTCAGTCAAACAGAAAAAGTGCCAGAAGTGTAGGTTATCGCTCAGATGCTTGTGCAAGGTATGAAAGAGGAGTTGATATTCAAGCTGTTCACAAGGGTTTAATGAGGGCTGTAGAACTTCTTGAAAAATATGCAAATGCTAAATTTGAGGGATATACAGAAACAGGTGATGATAAACCGGAACCTATTAATATTACTCTTAGATATGCGCAAATTAAACGAATTTTAGGTTGTGAAATAGAAGTTAATAAGTGCTTGAATATTTTGGAAAAACTCGGCTTTAAGGTTTTAGGCAAAAATGAAGCCGCTTGTAAAGTAGAAGTTCCTTCTTTCAGATCAGATGATGTTACAAGAGAAATTGATTTAATTGAAGAAATCGCGCGAATAAACGGTTATGACCAAATTACACCGACTTTGCCAAGCAGGGCAGATAGTGCAAACGTATCTGTTGCAGAAAAAGTTATAAATAAAATACACGAGCTTATGAGAGCATCCGGATTGAACGAGCTCCAGACTTCATCATTGATAGGAGAACCTTTACTTAAGCAATTTAATATAACATACGATAAAGAACATGCTATTTTTGTTGAAAATCCGGCATCTGAAGATTTTGCTATGCTTAGACAAACACTAATGGCAAGTCTTTTAAATTGTATGAAATACAACTTTGATAACGGTCAAAAAGATTTTTGGGGCTACGAAATAGGAAGAAGCTATTTAAAAGTGGCAGAACCTGATGAAAAGAATTCCGGCGTAAAAGAAACTCTGGTACTAGGTGGTGTTATAACCGGAAATGTACAGAATTCTTTATGGCAATGCACAGGTAATGTAGATTTTTATACAGTAAAAGGTATTGTAGACAAAGTTTTAGAAGAATTGGGATTAAGCAGAAGAATAAAATTTAGCCTCTTGGCAGATTCACCTCTTGCAGATTCTCATAAATGTCTGCATCCATATAAAACTGCCGTTCTTACAATGCTTGGTAAACAACCTGAAATTGTAGGATACTATGGAGAAATACATCCTGAATTAAAAAACAAATTAAAACTCAATCAAGATGCATATCTATTTAAACTTGATTTGAATATTGTTATATCCGCTATAAATGAATCAGTAGTTAAGTATAAAAAACTCCCGCAGTTCCCTGAAGTCCAGAGGGATTTGGCTGTAATAGTTCCTGAGACAACAAATTGGGATGAACTTGAAAAAATTATAAAAAAAGGTGTTTCTAACAATATCTTCAATGGTTGTGAAGTGTTTGATGTCTATCAAGGTGAACACGTTGAGGAAGGTTTTAAATCTATTGCATTCAGAATAAAATTGCAGGATGCAAATTCTACAATGACAGATGATGCTATAGAAGCTCAAATGGCAAACGTACGTTCAACACTGAAAAAAGCTATGCCGGAATTATCTTTCAGAGAATAATGAACAAACTGAAAAATATTTTCGTTAATATAATAAGAGGGTAAAATGAAGAAGCTTCTAATAATATTTGCAATGATGTTTGTGTTACCTGTTATGGCAGATAATATGCCTTTTTATAAAAATGCCATACCACAAAGGGCTATTGGTGTTTATCAAACATCTGATGCGGTAAAAATATATTCATCACCTGAAAAAGACGGTGTCGTTATAAAAACAATGAATTTTTCATATAATCAAGAAACGATGCCGGATGGTGTTTTTGCACTACTTTTAAACGATAGAAAACTTGGTTTTTTATATGTATCAGATATAGGTGACGACAATTGGATTGAAGTAATATATGATAAACACACAGGTGCTAAAGGGTGGGTTCAAACAGAAGACAGATTTCAGTTTTTACCATGGATAAGTTTTTATAACATGTACGGACGTAAATATGGTTTAAGACTTTTAAAAGATGCACCGGATGAAATTAAGGTTCTTCATTCAAAATGTGAAGAAATTTCACAAAGTATTGGCAAATTAAACCATGTAAAAAAAATAAAGCTTACTGCAATAAGGGGAAATTGGGCATTAGTTTCTGTTTATGATTTAGATAAAACGCTAAAAATAGGATATATTCGCTGGCGTGGGGATGACGGAACAATATATGCTTTTCCTGATATCAAATAACATATTAAAAATTCCCCAACAGAATAAACAATAGTATAATAAAAAATTTTCTCCTCATTTAATAAACTGATTTTATTGATGAGGAGATTTTGATTGTGAAGAAAAAATTATTATCCTTTTTACTTTTATTTTCATTGCTTATTAATCCGGTTATGGCTGCAGAAGAATTATTGTACAATGAAAATTCTGTAGATATTCAAGCTGTCGAAACCTCACAGGAATCTAAATATACTGATTATGCAAAAATGTATGTGGGAGAAGATAAATATGAAAAATTTAATAGAAAAATATTTAATATTAATAATAAATTAAACAAGTTTGTTGCGCGTCCCGTTCATATTCTGTGGTCATCAATAATGCCAAAATGCGGAATGAACGGGATACGTAACGCGTATAACAACATTGAATATCCTAAAAGACTTGCAAGTTGCATAATCCAGAGAGATGGCAAAGGTATTAAAACAGAAACAATGCGATTTTTGACAAATACTACACTGGGATTAGGAGGGCTTTTTGACCCTGCTGATAAAATTTTTAAAATAAAACCTACTAATGAAAATATGGAACAAGCGTTGTGCAAATGTAAAGTCGGCTCAGGTTCTTATTTGGTAATGCCTTGTCTTAATTCGTGTACTCCTAGGTCTCTTTGCGGCAGAGTGTTAGAGGCCGCTCTCGATCCCTCGGTTTATATTGCAACTCCAATAACAACTCTTGTTAAATTTGGACTTATGGTGAACAGAACTTCTTACATGCAGCCTTTAGCTCATTTAATAGAAACAACTTATGCAGATCCTTATGATATACATAAAAAACTTTTTGGTATGGAAAATTATATCAGAAACGAAAATCTTGATAGAGAAGATCTTGTTAATATAGAAAAAGAATTAATAGAAGAAGGTGATTCAAAACTTGCGGAAAAAATGATAGAAGGATTGGGAGAAGGTAATGATTTATCCGGCGCAGCTGCTAATATTACGCAAGATAATTTATCTGATATTTTACCTTTAGGAAAAAACGCAGCAAAAGAAATTAGTGAAGATATTAAACCTGATATTATATTAAAAGATTACAAGCCTCAATGTCCAATAGTAGACTCTATGCGAACTGCATTTTTTGATAAGCCCGAAGTTGATAAATCAATTTGGAATGAATTATCTGTGTGGAACAGATGTTTCTCAAAACGTATTAAATCAGGAGCGGTAAATATTGCAGAAAACAAGCCTGATTATCATTTTAAATATATATTACAAAAAGATAAAACAGCTCCTATTGTAATTTTTTACCCGTCAATTGGTGAAGGTGCAGGAAACCATCACTCTGTAATTTTTGCAAAACTTTTCTATGATGCGGGGTATTCTGTTATTATGCAAGGTAGTCATTTTAATTGGGAATTTGTAAAAAGTATGCCTGATGGCTATTTTCCAGGGATGCCGAACAAAGATTGTTTATATGTAAAACAAGTTTCTATGAAAATATTAGAAAATTTAAATGAAAAATATGGTATACAACCACAGTTTAAAACTGTAGTAGGAACATCTTTCGGCGCAATGGCATCACTTTTTCTTGCAGAAAGTGAGAGCAAAGAAAACACGCTAGGCATAAAAAATTATATTGCCATTTCGCCGCCTATTGACCTTGTATATGCGTTAGAGCAAGTAGATAAAAATGGCGATGAACTTGATAATAGTTCAGAAAATGTAAAAAGAAAAACAGCTGTAACTGCAGCCAAGATATTACAACTTCTGGAATTAAAAGACTCTGTGAAAAATTTTAATCTTGAAACTCTTCCTTTTTCCGAAGAAGAAGGAAAATTAATTACTACATTTATACTACGCCAAAAACTTTCAGATTTAATTTTTACACTTGAAAAAGCTCCAAAGGATAAAAAATCAGATATATATAAAATGGTGAACAATATGAATTATAAAGATTATGCGGAAAAATATCTTCTGGATGGAAAAACTTTAAATGATATTGAGTATGAAACCAGTTTATATTCTATAGCTAATTACTTGAATACTCATGACAATTATAAAATTTATCACTCTCTGGATGACTATTTTGTTAACAAAAACCAAATTGCCAAGCTAAAGCAAATAACCGGCAAACAAATGACTTGCCTTAATTGCGGTGCTCATCTCGGTTATTTATACAGAAAAGAATTTGAAAATTCTTTAATAAATGATATAAGTCTAAACTAATCCATTTTTATAAGAATTTTTATACTATCTTTGGATTTATTAGCCTCAAAAGCTTCTATTGCATCATCAATACCATATATTCCTGAAATAAACGGTTTGAAGTCTATACGATTATTTTTCAAAAGCCTTAATGCAGGTCCAAATTGTCCGCATCGTGAACCAAGAACTGTAATTTCATCGATAACTATCGGTGCAAGATTTAACTCTTTACCGGTGGCTACAGTACTTTTTAATACCAGTACTCCGCGAGGCTTCGTTAAGCTCATAGATGTTTCAAAACCGGATGCTGTTCCCGTTGCTTCTACTACAACGTCATAAATCTTTTCTGATTTAAATTCATTTAGCAATTGAGTCTTAACTCCTTGTGCTTTAGCAATATCAAGTTTATTTTGATGTTTTCCGACAAGCATAACATCTAAATTCTGCGCGCTTAATGTCAATGCTGTTGTCAAAACCAGCTTGCCGTCACCAAGTACCAGAACCTTTGCTGTCGGCTCTATATGAAGTTGTTCAGAAATTTCACAAGCTGCAGCAAGCGGTTCAACAAATACAGCTTGTTCATTTGGCACATTATCAGGAACTTCAAAAAGTACATTAACAGGCATTGTCATATATTCTGCAAAGCATCCGTCTTTTTTCCAAATGCCCAAAGTATGTCTTTCCGGACAGTGACGATAATTTTTCTTTGCACACCATTCACAATTTGGGTCATCACAGCCATAGCTTATCTCTGCTACAACCCTTTTCCCGACCCACTTTTGTTCGTCAGGATTAGAACTGTTAACTTTTTCTACAACACCTACAAATTCGTGACCAAGAATTCCTACATATCCCATATAACCTTTGGTGATTTCATAATCAGTATTACAAATTCCTGCAAGCAGCACCTTTATAAGAGCTTCTCCTTCTTGCGGAATAGGTTTTGGGTAATTCGTATCAAGTTTTAAATCATTATCAAAAACAACAGCTTTCATTTTCTACTCCTTTAGATATTAATCATGATTATAATATAAAATAAACAACATTTAATTACAAAGTATGCATTACACCTAATGTAAATTAAACTATACCAGTGAAAGACACCTTAATTATATACTCAAATAGAGAATTTTAGGTTTAGATGTAAAGAACACTTAACAATCTTATCGTGAAAATTTGAATTATTGTAGTATGTTTTTGTACTTGATTCTGAAACAAGGCAAATGCTGCGTAGGAGGAGTCTTTAAAGAGTACAGGGGCTATTATTGCTAATTTTAGGTTAAAAGTTTGTTTTGGGCAGACAGCATAATTTGCGCTGAGAAATTTTGGAGGTTGAATGAAACATTGCTGCAGGTTTAAAGCCGATGACATATACTATCTTAAAGATAATGATTTTTATTCATCAAGGTATTTATCAATAGGATTTTGTCCGGTTTGTCAAAAACCGGTTGCTGAACTTGTAGAATGGAGATTTGACGGAACCCTTAAGAAAACATCTGCTTCCGGAGTACAAGCAGATGAATTACTTTCAAATATAAACTCAGAGATTTCTTATTCTGTGCGCGAGATTAATTACAAAAGAACAAAATATAAGCCATATAGCTGGCGTTATGGAATAAATAAATGTGTAAAATCGGGCAAAAAAGAAGTTATAAAGCAATATGCCTGTGATTTTTACGGAAACAAAGAACTTATCAAAAATGTAAATAGCTAAATTCTCTAATTCTTTACCCGAAGGCTATAGTTTCACCTTTCTCTCTCAGACACTCCTTGTGTTATTACCCCTGCCTTCGGGATTTTTTTAGATTAAAACAAGAAAGGAAAAATAATTATGCACAAATTTAGAAGCCAAAAAGAACTTGATGAATGGGTAAAATACGTTCTCGGGCAAAGCACTTTTACAGATGAAGACAGAGATAATTTTATACACGAATGTGTACAAGATTATCACGACAACATCCTTATGGAAAAACTGGAAGGTGTTTTGGGGAACAATACCGGAAATATGAATAGTCATAATAAACCCTTATTTTCCTTTGTCCCGCAGAACAAAACAACAGGAAACGCTGCCGATATTGATAATATACTACCTTTATCAAAACCGGAGCAAAAGGTTCTGGATGATAATTCAGGATTCGACACAAAATCGTTTTTGAATAATCAAAAACCAATAAAACAAACTTATATAGAACCGTCTTACAAAGATATACCGACAATATACAACTCACCAAATGCTCCCGAAATAAAAGCTGCACCAAAGCGCCCAATTGAAGATATAGTGATGCCTAAGGTTCAAGAAGCGGTAAATGGGGTAAAAGACATGGTTAACAATGCCGTAAATACAGGAAAAGACCATTATGATATACTACTCAACAGAAAAGTAGACTATTCAAAACCAATGATACCGCATGAAGATTTGCTTGATAAAGGAATAAAAGAACTTGGGGAAATTTTTTATCCCGTAGCTTCCGATATGTATACTGATGCGATGACGGATTTTTCAAGGGCAAAAGAGAATCCGAATGCAGAGGTGATAAATCTGGGTGACATAAAAGATGAAAATCTAAAAAAGAGCATACAAGAATTCGGTACAAAAGATAACGAACGCGGGGTACATTATAATAACGAATCAGAAGCTTCAAAATTATTCTCTAATTCAAAAGCAGTAAAAGAATTCTTTGAACAAAACAAAGATGCTATAAAACAAGGAAAGTTAAAAGAAGGAAAATTTAAGTTTGAGGCCTCTGGTAAAGATTTTGCGAAAAATACAGAAAAATTTGAACGTTATACATCAGTACAAAACGGTAATATAGTTAACTTGGGAATAGATGACAAAGGCAGGGGAACCGGAAAGCTGATTGACAGAACTGATTACAAACAAAGAGAAGTAAATGGTTTGGGGGATTTTCTTAACAACCACGGCTATAACATGCAAGAAAAAGGTAACTTAGAAAATAATTTTTCTGTAATAGATATTTTATCAGATCCAAATAGCACAGAAGAAGAAGTAAATAACATACTAGAAAAGTTAAGAAAATATCGGAGAAAATGATAAATCAATGTTTTAATCAAATCAACGAAACCAATTCTTAATAATAAAAAGCTTATGTCCGGCGTTTGTAAATAATAATAAATATGCTGAGAATACAAATGAAAAAACATAAATAAGATTATATATTTTATTATTGAGGAGGAAATTATTGGTAATATATATTTTTTTGTACTTTATAAAATTAAATGCAGCAAAAAAAATCTGAATAAAGATTGACGGCAAGAATAAACAAACAAAGGCAAATAACCAAAACAACATATAAAGATTTATATATCCAATAATATTTTCAGCAATACTTATATTATTGCCAAATAACGGAGTAAAACTAATTGCAAAAAGAATTGTAATAAAAATAAAGAATCCTGTAGTTGTAGCAAACGATCCAACCAAAAATACATGGCAGAAATGCCACTTTTTTGTCCATTGAATAAAGTCGTAGATTTTCTGAAATAGTTTTTTTATCATATTAAATCTTAATCCCACAATATATTATACAAAAATGATAAATTTTTTAGATTAGCCAAAGGGCTGATTGCATTGCAAAAGTTAAGAAAATATTTGAGAAATCGGTAAATCAACTTTTTAGCTTAAAAGCACAGTTAATTATTAATATTATTTTTAATAATGTTAAACATTAAGTCTTTAAATAAATATAAGAAAATTGTAATTAAAAAAGCAAAGACATAGACAATATTGTATTTCTTGTTATTTAACAAAAAATCGCTTGTAATAGGCACTTTTTTATGTCTTATAAGATTAAATATTACAAAAAATATTTGAATGATTATAGCCGGAACAAATAAAAAATGAGCAAAAGTTACTATGAAATAAAGGCTGTAGTAATAAAAGATCTTAAAAATATCTAACAAAAATGATGTTAAATTAAAAGTTAATATATCAAACAAAAGAAAATATAAATAAATTGCTAAACCAAAAAAAGAAGCCCCCACAAAAACAACATGACAAAAATGCCACTTTTTTGTCCATTGGATAAAGTCGTAGATTTTTAGAAATAGTTTTTTTATCATATTAAATCTTAATCCCACAATATATTATACAGAAATGATAAAATTTTTAGATTAGCCAAATAGCTGATTTAAAGATGTAAATAATTGACTGATGGATATTATAATATACAATAACTTTATGATTGATAAGCTGATGTTAAAAATTGATGAATTTAGAAAAGCACATTTATTTTTATTTTTGGCTGTTGTATGTTCGTCTGTGTTAGGTATTTTACCGGCAGGTCTATGCTTTATTTCTGATGAACTCAGAGTCGCAGGATTTATTTTTTTGATACCTTCCTTATTCGTTATCTTAGTTGCATTTATTGCTAATAAAACAAGCAGAAAGTTTAAAATTATAACAAATATTTTCACTTTTGTATTAAATTTGTTTGTTATAATTTTCATTCAGTTCTATGTAGGAAGTGGCATTTTTATATTTATGAATTTTGCAGGCGGACATTATACAGATATAAAATATTATAAAAAAGCTCTTACAAAAATATCATATCAAGAAAGAATAAAACACTTTCCTTTGAAAATCCCTAAAAATGCTCAAGATGTTGAACTTTATGAGTATTATGGAAATTGGCATGGCAGCGAAGGAATAACGTTAAAAATTACAATAGATAGTGAATATATAGAAAATGAATTAAAAAAATATAAATATGTTGATATTAAAAATTATAGTTCGTACAACGCAGAACAACCTTTTATTGAATCTGACAATGGCAGAATTAAAATTGACGGATGCAAGCTGTATGTTATAAATGATAGAGAACATGAAAAATTGGAAGGACATCATTTCCCATACTCATACGGTTTTTGTATTTTTAAAGATAAAAATCAAATAATATATTATTATACCAATCCTGATTTATAATGCATACGAACAGCAACAAAAGGATAAATTACAAA
>CADCNZ010000082.1 GCA_902802935.1 uncultured bacterium
ATCACCTATCACCGTTTGCCCCATCAATTTCTACAATGACAATACCGATAGATGATATCGGAACAGTTATCGGACCTGGCGGTAAACAAATCAGAGCAATTATTGAAGCATCGGGTGCCGAGATTGATATTCAGGATACAGGTGTTGTTACAATCACTTCAAACGACCAAGAAGGCGCAGCTATTGCCAAGAAGATGATTAATGACCTTACATTTAAGCCTGAGGTTGGAATGGTTATCAAGGGTAAAGTTGTAAGAATTATACCTATCGGTGCTTTCGTTGAATTAGGCGGCGGTAAAGACGGTATGGTTCACATTTCTCAAATTTGTCAGGAAAGAATTGAAACAATAGAACCTCACGTAAATATTGGTGATGAAGTTATTGTTAAGGTTATCAAGATTGACGATAAGGGAAGAATTAACCTTACTATCAAAGGCGTAACTGAAGAAGACAAGTCCAAATGTATAAACGGTTAAGCGTCAAAATAAATTCTATGCATTTATAAACAAATGCATAAGTTGTTAAGATAAAATATAAAAGAGGATTCAATAAATTGAATCCTCTTTTATTCTACCTTTTTAATATCTAATTTCGATATTGTTCTTGCAGCTTTTGAAAATTTAAAAGAACCTGGTGGCGTTGTAATACTCAATGATACTCCAAAACCTGCACCCAATCCTGTTACAATTCCTGCTACTGTTGATAAGATTTGAGTAAGTGTTGATTTATTTCTTGCTAAAAATACAGATATAGCTGCACCGACAAACCCGCCTGCTGCAACTAATAACATTGAAAGGTTTCGTCTTTGTTTAATATCTTTTTCTGTTGAGTGCTCCGCTACATATTTCTGTATCTTTGGTGCAGTTAAAATAATATCATTATATGACGCCTCAAAAACATCTGTTTCTTCTTTTGGTACAGAAAGTTTACCGGCCTCTTTTCCTTCGGAGTCAAATACTGAGTATAATATGCGTCCGTTGTTCAGCATGCCTGACCTTTGGATATTGCCATACGAATATTGATGTAAATTTTCGCTGCTAACTCCATTTACCATAAAGACCACCTTCACAATATTATTTTAACACTTTTTATAAATATTGGAAGACATGGCAAACATTTTTATACTTGCCATTTTTTAGGATCAAATTTTAAGTCTGTAACACGTAAGTTCAATGATTTTAAGTACGGTGCAAACTTTTGCATTAATAAAACTTTGTACAATGATAATTCTTGGGCTACAACCGGATTTTCACATGCTACAATCATAACTCCTCCGGGGAGCATTCCGTATGGAACCGAACGTGATTTAAACTTTTGAGGCAATATTTTATCCCATACAGACATAAGATTTGTTTTTGCAACAGCTTTTTTAAGCTGAGGATTATCCATCATAGAAGATATGATAGAATCAACACTTACAAAATCTGTATAGAGAACTTTTTCCATTACACCCCAAATCCTTCATGTACGTACTAATATATTTATGTTAGGATTGTACTATGAATTGTAATTTAGATGATATCATAAAAAACTCTAAAAAGATACTACTTTTATCTCATATGAATCCTGACGGAGATACATTAGGTTCTATGTGCGCAATGTATCATATGATTCTTAATAGATTTAAAATAAAATCTGATATGAATATTGTCTCAAACTTACCTTTTAATTATAAGTTTTTACCGAAGATAGAACTGGCTGAAAGATATTATGACAAATCGCTTGTTTACGATTTGGTAATAACTCTTGATGTGGCATCTATAGAAAGAGTATTAGACTCAAAAATACTCTTTGATAAAGCAAAAGTTACAGTAAATATTGACCACCATAAGACAAATCCTTGCTTTGGAAATTTTCAAATTATAGAACCAAATGCCAGTTCTTGCGGAGAAGTTTTATATAACTATTTCAAAAAAAATAATTGGGATATAGATAAGAATTCGGCTGTTTGTCTTTATACAGCAATAATGACTGACACTGGCAATTTTAGGTTTGAAAACACTTCTGCCAAGACATTAAGAGCTGCAGCTGATTTAGTTGATTTAGGCGCAAACCCAAATATTTTATATAAAAATTGCTATGAATCAAAGACAAAAAATCTTGTAATGTTCCAAAATTATTGTGTAAATAAAGCCGAATTTATTGATGATAATAAAATAGCATATACTACTGTTTATAAAAAAGATTTGGAAAAATTCTCTGCAGGAGATGATTACACTGACGGAATTGCAGAAACTCTTCGCGCTATTGAATCAACAGAAGTTGCTTTTGTTGCTAAAGAAGTAGATACTAAATTAACAAAAATTTCAATGAGAAGTAAATCTATTGATGTGGCACAGATTTGTTCTATATACGGAGGCGGCGGACATACATTTGCAGCCGGCTGTACTATAAAAGCATCTGTTAATGAAGCTGTAAACAAAATTATAAAAGAGATACCGTTGTGAAAAAAACTATAAAAATAATTAAAAATATTATAAAATCAGTTGTCGATAATGATTTATTCGGTATGGCTGCTGAAATGGGCTATATGCTTGTTATCGGCTTTTTCCCTTTTATGCTTTTTTTAATGGCAATATTTGGATGGCTTGGAAAGCATACTTTTATGGTACCTCTTATGGCTTTTATGCAGCAAGTTATGCCGGAAGACATTATAAATCTTTTACTAAGAGTTATGAATGAAGTTTGGTTTTTTACAAAAGGCAGGCTGCTTGCCACATTGGGATTTTGTATTACTGTAATTCTTTCAACCAATGCCATTGCAATTGTTGCAAAAGGGTTAAACAGAGCATATAAAATCGAAGATTCTCGATCATTTGTTTATAATAGATTATTAGCATTTGTCATGGTGTTTGTTAATGCACTTATTCTGTTTTTGAGCATTGATCTAATTGTGTTTGGCAAAGTTATAATTAAATTTCTTGTTGCATATATAGGATTAGCTGCCCATACAGGAAACATCATTCTATTCTTAAGATGGCCTATTGCATTTGTTGCCCTATTTATAATGGCATACCTGCATTATTATATTTTACCCGATTTAAAATGTATAGAAAAATTGAGACGTAAAAGTGCCCTTCCTGGAGCTTTATTTTTTACAATTTCATGGCTTATCGGTTCTTGGGGATTTTCAATATACATTAACAACTTACATACATACAACTTCGTTTATGGCACAATCGGAGCTTTTGCGGTTTTGATGGTTTGGCTATATTACACATCCATTCTTATTTTAGTTGGCGGACAAATCAATTCTCAACTATTTGATAAACTTGAACGCAAAGAAGAACTATTAGCAAAAAGAAATAATAAGAACAATGATTGAGCGATACAAAAAATACTTAAAATATCTTGACACAAAACTTGCTGAAATGTTTAAAAGCCAAGCTCCTTTCATTAAATGTAAAAAAGGATGTTCTTTATGCTGCGAACAAGGTGAATATCCTATGTCAGAACTTGAATATATTTATATAATGTTTTTATACGATAAACTTGACGAAAAAACTAAAAATTTGGTTAATGATAATATCATTAATTTGATTAACAGGCATTCAAACGAAAAATTATACAAATGTCCGTTTTTAATTTCAGGAGAGTGCTCTGTATATGAAGCAAGAGCAATTATTTGCAGAACGTTTGGACTTATTTCGTATGACAAAAACGGAAATAAAAAAATTCCGTTTTGTGTAGACGAAAACCTGAATTATTCAAATGTTTTTGACTATGATAAATCTAAAATAACAAGAAATGCTCCTGACGGTACTGAACCTGAAGCGTTTAATATAAGTAGAGAATTTTTGAGAAATAATAAATTTGAATCACAATATAATATATTTTTCGGAGATGATAAAACATTACTTGATTGGTTAAAAGAAGATTTTACTTAACCAAAGTAGAGATAAATCTAATAGAATCATCAGCAAGTTCTCTAACGAAATCTCTTGCTATTTTAGAAAGAGGTCTTTCATCAATTTTATCAAATATAGCGTAAATAGGATCTCCGCCATTATTGAATCTCATTTGACGGTCTTGTTTTCTCAAATAATAAAATTGAAAATCTTCAGGTATATCTAAGGCTCCTGCCGGTTTTTTATTTCTTTCGATTGCATCTCTCTGTTGTAACA
>CADCNZ010000083.1 GCA_902802935.1 uncultured bacterium
AAAAAATGCGGTGAACAGTTAGACGTATAGTACTAATAGTAAACACGCAGCCGGGGGGGTAAATGAAACCCCGAAACGAGTAGAACTACCGGAAGGACGTTTTATATCGAAATAGGGCCCTGCTCGAGCTAATCGTGTTCAAAGAAAAGGAAAAGAAAAATGACAAAGACAAAAAGCTTAAGAGCAAAGTACAATGAAGAAGTAAAAGCTGCTCTAAAGGAAAAGTTCGGTTACAAAAATGATATGATGATACCGAAATTACACAAAATTGTATTAAATATGGGTGTAGGTGAAGCTTCACACAACTCAAAGATAGCAGATGCTATTCAAGCTCAATTAACAAAGATAGCCGGTCAGCACGCAGTTGTAACAAAGGCTAAAAAATCAATAGCATCATATAAGTTGCGTGAAGGTATGCCGGTTGGTGCAATGGTTACATTGCGTGGTGAAAGAATGTACGATTTCTTGCAAAAATTGATATGCGTAGTTCTTCCTCGTATTCGTGACTTCCGCGGTGTATCTGCTAAAAGTTTTGATGGCAGAGGAAATTATACATTAGGTTTAAAAGAACAATCTTTATTCCCTGAAATTACATATGAAGAAGTCGATTTAGTAAAAGGTATGAACGTATCTGTTATTACAACAGCTAATACAGATGACGAAGCAAGAGAATTGTTAAGACTCTTGGGTATGCCATTTAAAAAGTAAAATAATTATGATTCGTGATTCGTGAGCTGTGAATCGTGAATCGAAGATTTAAAATGACGGCTCACGAGTCACAATTCACGACTCACGTATAGATGATAATGTGCAGTAAGCACAAAGGTATAAAGGAGAAATTCATGGCTAAGAAAGCGATGATAAATAAAGAAGAAACAAGAAGAATATTGGCAGCAAAAGGAAAATATCCTTCAGTCAGACTTCATAACAGATGCAGCATTTGTGGCAGACCACATGGTTACCATAGAGATTTCGGTCTTTGCAGAATTTGTTTAAGAAAGATGGCTCATCAAGGTTTACTTCCTGGTGTTACTAAAGCATCTTGGTAGGGTGATATAAATTTGTTTCTTATTCAAATCCTTACCATATAAGGAAAGGAAACTTTGAAAGACTTGTTAAAATAAAATTAATAAAGCGGCTTGATTTTTATCAAGTCGCTTTGTAATGTCTATTTAGCTCTTTTTATATAAGGTACGTCAAACTTGCCGGTCAAGAAGGCTTAGAATGTATTTATTTCAACTACTAGACAGAATGATTAAATTATTATAAAATTTAGTTAGTATAAAGAGAGGATTTTTAGATGGCAAACAACGATTCTATACCTGTAGAGGTAATAATATTAACTGAAAACGAGGATATAAAAGGTACTGTTCATGTTTCAAGCAGTGTTGCTTCAAACAGACAATTAACAGAACTTCTAAATGATGCAAATCGCAGATTTTTGGCAGTTACTAATGTAGAAATTTATGCAAAGAATTCTAATCAGCCGCCAAAAAGATATGAATTTTTAGAAATTCATATGGATAAAATTCTTATGGTGCATCCTATTTCTCAGACCTTATTTAAAGAATCACCAAAAACTCAAGAGGATATTGCAAGATTTCGAGAGTTAAGGGCAAAACTTAGTCAAACAAAACCATTTTAATTAGAGATAAAAAAGAGGTGTTTCAATATGAACACCTCTTTTTTGTAAATATTTGTAAAAATACCGGAAATGGTCACCAATATATATAACCAAACAACTAAATAATTAGATAGTTATATACTTGGTTTATAGTATTTTCAAAAGCTTTTTCATTTCCAAAGAATACATAAAGTTCAGCATTAGCGTTACCTATCATTTGAAGCGTATCGACTTCTAAAGGAGGGCCGGCAGGAGTTGTTCTTGCAGGATTCTTAGGGTTAGAGATTTGACCGGTTGCTCTTAAAATCGGTATAAACAATTTGTTTTGATTTATCTCATACTGCGTTAATCCTTTTGTCACAATGCCAATATTATTACCTTCTTCGTCTATTAATAATCCGCGCTGCATTGGTGCAGTATTAGTTTTTGCTTCAACTCCCTTTGTTTTAGGAAGGTTTTCTCTTATGTTATATGTTGGGTCAAAAACTCGTTTGATAAGTGTATTCATATCCTCAGAAAATACTTTTCTTATAGGGTTATTTAGCACAAATTCTGCACAGAGCATGTGATTTTTCTTGGAATTATCCCAATCATATTCTATTTTGATGTAATCAGAATTTCTATCTAATGTAGCAGTAAGTGAAACAATGTCCCACTCACCTTCCATGTCAATTTTTAAAGATGCTCTTAATGGGTTATTTAATATAACTTTTGAACGTAACACTTTAAATTCTTTTCCGTTATCATTTGGGGATGGCGCGTTATTATAGCTATCTCCCAAATCAGCAAAATCTATTAAGTTTGTTTTTATACCATTAATAAATATTTCTTCGTTTTTTATTTTTAAACATATCTTAGAATTTCCTATACTACTTTCGGAAACAATCAAATCGGATTCTTTTACAACCGGCATAATAAACTCTGTCTCGTCAGGTTCTACATTTTCTACCTCAGCAAGATATTTATAAATTTTGCCATAATCCTCCGTAACGGGGATTCTTTGAGTATCTGCAAGCAGTATTGGATCAAACCCTTTACGAAAACCGATTTCTTCATAGCCTTCAAGTTTTGTTGAAGATTCAAATTCAATTATCCCTGAAAAAAATCTGCCGGATAAGTTTAAAATTCTGCGCTGTTCAAAATGATTTAAGAATTTAAGTTCGTCTATTATTCCGTATGCAATTTGCAAAATTTTCTTGTAACGAATTTCGTTTTCTCTGTGAACATCAGCCGTAGAACAACCGCAAATACTGTCATGAGCTTGATTTTGTAATAGCATTTTATATGCAATTTCAATAAGGTTATCGTATTTGGATTCGTGTTGTTGTTTTACAAATCTTGAAACCAAATCAAGAGCATAGATGCACTCAGTGTTTTTTCTTTTTAAATCAAGCCTTGAAGAATAACAGCCTTGTAAAGTAAATGTTTTAGAATTATCTCTTAGTTCGTCATTCCATTCAAAATTTTCAAAATTCGATTCCACATTTTTAAAATATTCAAACGGTGAAGAAAGTGTAAAATAATAATCTTCTTTTAGGATTTCCCCTATTTCTTCAATTTGTTCAGCAATGTCTGTTTCTATGCCGAGGTGATCCGCTCCGATAGGGAGAAGAATAAAATTTCCTGATTTTTCACTTATCAAATCCAAATTTTTTTTCAGAAATTTTGCTTTTTCTTCCAAGCTAGCATTCATCGAAAAAATATCATTAAAATATCCTCTGACCAGATTTACAGTATTCATACCGCACCATTTGAATTCAGCGGGGAAATCACCGCAGCCTCTCCAAACAATGCATTTATCTATTCCATAATCACGTAAAATATCAACAACATTTTGGCTGTGACCAAATGTATCCGGCAAATATCCTATAAAATCCGTACATCCGTATTTTTGAGCTGTTTTTATGCCAAGTTCCAAATTTTTTGCAAAACAAGTTTTGTCAGTAAGAAATTCGTCAACAAGACAATAAAAAGGTCCAATAAAAAGTTTTTTATGTCGGATTAATCCTTCTATCAATTCTCGCTTTTCCGGTCTAATTTCCAGATAATCTTCAATTGCACTCACTTGTCCGTCAAAATAAAATGACGGAATGCGATTTTTAGATAATAAATCAAGAACATTATCAAATACACGCAAAAGACGTAGTCTGAAAATTTCAAACTCACGATACCACTCTCTATCCCAGTGTGTATGCAAATATGCAATAACGTGCTTTCTCATAAAACCATGATACAACAAATAAAAATTTCTTGCATAAAAATATCAAAATAAGAAGGAAATACCATGCTTTATGTTAATCAAGTAATGATTGACAATGTAACTTTACAATGTAAAATTGTATTATAACTTAGTAAGGTATAAGTTAACGTAGTATATTTAATCAAAGAAGGAGATTAATCTCATGGCACGTGAAAAGT
>CADCNZ010000084.1 GCA_902802935.1 uncultured bacterium
GATCAGTTAATCTGCTTTATTTTGAGTTTAATATACATATTTATCGGCTTAATGATTCAGCGCAAACCATTTTCAATCATCGGTATATTTGGTGTGATTGAATATATTATGTATCTTGAATTTGAGAACATTGAACACAAAACAACACTTCTCACAAGCGTTGTTTTAGTGACGGGTTTGATTATTTTGTATGCAGGTGTTTTGTATAACAAAAATGTTGATAAGATAAGAAGTTTTATCGAATCAAAACTTCCCGAAAAAATAAGACAATCCTTACCGCAAAATCGGGGCTAATTATGGATATTATAATAACAATACTAAAATTTTTACAGAAGAATGCAGAATGGATGAGTAGGTAGGGTGGGAAATGCTTGATTTTAAGTGTGTTTAAATGTTTTGACGCACATTCCCACCAAAACAAAAATATGATATATTAATTATTATGTCTAATTATAAAAGATTATTCATAAATCAATATAAAATAGATTATTAGATATTTGGCAGGCTGAAGTCACCCTTGCCGATTGCTGTGGTGTACAGTTAGCAATTTTTTTATTTTTATGTTTTATAACATTATGCAAATAAACAGAATTGAACAGATTCATAATAGTAATTTTAACTTTTGTAGTAAGAACAAATGTTCATTATTGTTTGAAAATTTTACATCAAGAGATATTTATTCTGATACTAACGGAAAAGAATTCGCAAATCTCAGAAACATTTACAATAATTTATGGAAAAATTTAGAACTGCCTGAAAATCTTAAACCAAGACTACAGTATAAAGCAATGTTATCTAATATGGCATTTTCAATCAGTGATTACATGATTTATGTAGAAAAAAGATTATCTCCTTTTAAAATGAATTGCAGAAATAAAACAGGGAAAAATGAATCAATTTTAAGGCACGAAATAGAACATGTTAGGCAAATATGGGATATTGTACGACTTATTGGTGCAGACAATATGGCAGAAGAATTTAAAAATAACACAAATTTTAATATTGAAGTTACCCCTGCTTTATTAAAAAAAATGCGCGAAATTGAAAATACATTGGGAAGAATTACAAACAATTCAGCAGAATATGCTAAAGCACAGCAATATTTAAAAGCATTAAGAAATTACCCTGATATAAGTCAATATTATGGAATGAGCATCAAAGAGATTATAAAGCATTTAAAGTATAAAAATAATTTATTAGAAAAACAAGCACGAAATGAAGCAAGCAAATATAAACCAACATTAATTAAAACACTCAGAGTAATAATAAATGAATTTTGCAAATTAATATTACATTAATTTTTCTCAAAATCTCTGTTTCTTTTTTTCAAAACAATATTAATTATACACTTTTACAAAAGTCTTTTTTTTAATATATAATAACTTTTATTATGAACAATATTTTTGAAGAAAAAGTAAAAATAAGATACTCGGAAATGGACTACGATTTGGTCCTAAAACCTTCTGCATTATTACAATTTATGCAAGATTTGGCAAGCGATAATGCTGAAATGTTAAATTTTGGATATTCTTATATTATTAAAAATAATTTAGCTTGGTTCTTGTTAAAATATCACATGGAGTTTGACGATTATCCAAAAGGGCTTTATGATTTGACTATAAAAACCGAGCCAAGAGGATGCAATAAATTATTTGCGTTTCGTGATTTTGAAATTTTGCATAATAATAAAAGAATCGGACGAGCAGCGAGCACTTGGGCATTAGTTGATTTAAAGACAAAAAGTATGTCAAACACGATGGAAGCCCTTAATGGGAATCCGTATATGACACTTTTTGAAAAACGTGAAACTGATTTGATATATGACAAAGTAAAACCACCTCAAAGAATTGACATTGAAAAAACTTTTGAAATCAGATTTGATGATTTAGACGTCAATCAACATGTTAATAATGCAAATTATATAGTTTGGGCTTTTGAGCCTTTAGATTTTGAATTTCGAAAACAGTATAAACTTAAAACTCTTGATATGGTTTTCAAGAAAGAAATTAAGTATGGAGCAAAAGTTATTTCTCAAATTGAAATAAATAATGATACAACAACCCATATAGTTAAAAATAAAGATACTGATGAGGAGCTATGTATGGTCCTTGCTAAATGGGTAAAAAAATAAAAAAAGACCTCCTAAATAGGAGGTCTTTTTTACTTATTTAACAAAATAACTTACATTTACATTTGCATAAATTTTTATCACGCCGCCTGATATTGATGTTGGAGTTGATTCTGCCGCTGCCGCACCATCTGCAACAGATGCAAGCATATTTTTTGCCATATACATTCTTGGTGCAGTATATCCCTGATTTTCAGAACAGCTTATGTCCATTGATTTTATTCCATCAAGTTGTGCAGACATACTTTTAACAGCTATTGATGCTCTTGCATTTGCTTTTTTAGACGCTATTTCTATCAAGGAACTACATTGATTTTCATAATTTGATACTGAAAAATTTAGAGAATTAACGTTAGTCGCACCGGATTCAATAGCTTTATCTATCATACTGCCAAGCTTATCAAGAGATTTTGTATGAACAAAAACTCTGTTTGATACTTCATACTTATCAAGATTTCTTTTATTTCCTGAATACGTATAAACAGGGGAAGCATGAAAATCTGTTGTTTTTATATAATCACCGTTTTGAACGTTAAGCATTGATTTGAGCGAAGACAGAACTCTGTCAGAAATTTCTTTGTTCTGTACAGTTGCTTTCTGCATAGATTTTGGGTCGGAAGTTACAACCGCAAAAGATACTTCTGCCACATCAGGCGCAACTTCAGTATTTGCTGATGTACTCAAAGATATAAAACCTCTTTCTTTGTCATTAATTTGAGAAACTGCCTGTGAACCTAATGTTGCAAAACCGGCAAATAATCCCAAAACCGCGATAGTTGTAAATAATTTTTTCATATATTTATCTCCTTATATTAATCTCCGGTATAGCCGTCAACACTTTTTACTTTTATATTTTTTAATTCGTTTTTGCGCTCTTTCACTTTTAATAAAGTCTCCATATTCATTTGGTGAATTTGTCTTTTGTGTTCAACACTTTTAACTTTGTTTTCAAAACGTTTATCTGCTTTTTCTTTCTTTTTTTTGTTTTTGGCTGCTGTTTTCATTTGTTTAGCATTAAATTTCAGTTCTGAAGCAGGTATTACTTCAGCTTCTTCTGCTAAACGAAGCCCTACTATCGAGATAGGGAAATCCTTTAGTATCAATGATTCTAAGCGTGATTCCTCTCCGTTAATATCAATGCTCCAAGTACCTAAAAATATGGGAACATCCCCTGTGTACGCATATGAATTTACTATTACACGATTTTCATCATTCGCATCAAACCCAAGAGGATATATATCCCAACGTTTATCCTCAAATTCAATTTTTTCTTTTTTATACCAATAGTTTGTTATTGCATCTCTTATTTGCGGTAATTTTTTACCTTCTTTTTTATTAAAATCATAAACCCATAAATCAGTTTTCCAAATTCCGTCATGTCTATGACCTATTTTTTCTTTGACAACCAGTTTTGAATTATCGCTTGAAAAATCAATCGGGGTCAAGGTTCTAAATATAAATTTTGTATCAACATCCTTATCTGTAGATATTAATGGGGTTGGCTCTTTATTAACAATATTGGCGCTTTTAACTTTGTCAATATTAGATAAAGAAGAATCCAAATTGATTAAAAATAAATCACAGCTTGTGCAATCAGACTGTGCGTAGTAATAAACTGCCGGATAAACAAGTTTTGAATAGTCACTCGCAACTATTCCTTGCGCATTTATTTGTCTGTCAAAATTAAGTTTTCTTGGAAGTGATAATTCAGGACTTCCAACAGGATCGTTATATTTTACCAATTTAAACTTATGTTTTGGAACATAAACCATATTTTTATCTTCAGGCATTTCAGCTTTATCAAGAATTTTTGCATTAATTTCTTTTTTTGTCATCGGACGAGACTTTGCTTCATACTCAGCAACAGTCATATAGCCCGATTCAGGCATTTTGCTTTTTTCATATTTTTCGTTAACATCTTGTTTGTCAATTTTATTTTTGTATATGTACTCAGCAGAAACTTTATCCTGTCGCCGTGTTATAGGATATTTCATCTGCTCAAAATGAACTTTTGCAGCCATTACCATACCTGCCAGCGCAGAAAACATTATACAAGTCCCTCTTTCATTGCAGTTACAGTTGCTTGAGTACGAGATGTTACACAGAGTTTTTGTAATATACTGTGCACATGAGCTTTTGCGGTTGCTCTCGTTATCACCAATTTATCAGCAATTTGCGGATTAGAAAGTCCTTCTACCATAAGTTCCAAAACATCGAGTTCTCTTTCGGTTAATCCATAAGTGTTATTACTATTTTTTGTTGAAGCCGGCTGAGTTATGTTGTTATTAACAGGCTTTTGCAGGTTTGAAAAAACCATTTTAGCAATACTTGGATCAATCCAACCTATACCTTCATTGACAGATTTGATTGCAGCTATAGTCTGTTCAGGGGTTGCTCCTTTCATAATATAACCGTCAGCCCCTGCTTTAAATGCTTCAAAAACATCATCTTCACTATCTCTGGATGTAAATATTAAGATTTTTACATCGGGACTAAATTCTTTTATTCTCCACGTAGCTTCTATGCCATCAATATTTGGAAGTCCTATATCCATTAGTATAACATCGGGCTCAGTTTCACGAGCTTTTTTTATACCTTCAATGCCATCAGATGCTTCTGCTACCAAATTAATATCGTCTGCCTTTGATAAAAGCATTGAAAGTCCCATTCTGTATAGTTCATGATCCTCTACCAACAGCACATTTATCATACTAAACTTCCCTCTTTTTTATTAACAACCGTCTCGGTAAGTAAAAACGAAAATTCACTTCCTTTATTCAAAGAACTTTCCAACCATATTTTGCCGCCATGAGATTCAATAATTTGTCTTGACAGATACAAACCTAAACCTGTACCTGTAGAACGTTTTTTGCTTGTTCCCTGAGAAAATCTTTGGAACATATTAGGAATATCAGACGCAGGAATACCACTACCGTTATCTGCAACAGAAAATATTAAATCTTCTCCCTCGACTTTTATCGTTATTATCACTCTGCCGCCATCTTGTGTATAATTTATCGCATTACCGCACAAATTACATATTACACGCCTCAGCTCACTTCTATCCGCATTAATTTCCGTATTTTCATCACAACCTTCATTATTAATCGTAAATTCAATATTCTTAGATTTTGCAAGCGGAGTTAACTCGTCATATACTTGTTTTACAAGGTTAAAAATATTAAAATCAGTTTTTGTTAAAACTAATTTATCAGCATCATACTTATATACTTCCAAAAGGGCATTAACAAGTCCTAGCAAATCTTCATTGCTTTTTTGCATTGTAGAAAGAAGATGTTTTTGCTTTTCATCCAATTCTCCCAATGCACCGTCCAAAAAGAATGTTAACGTTTGAATTGCTGCCAAAAGCGGAGTTCTTAAATCATGCGTCAAGGTTGCAATGAAATCATCTCTAAGTTTATCCGCTTTCTTTTGCTCAGTTACATCACGAATAACCCCGACAAACTTTTTAAATGAATCATCAGGATTAATTCTTGCAAAACTTATTTCTACTGGAGTTTCGGAATTTGTCAACGGATTTTTTATACATAAATCTCTGACAAACAATTCTGCCGCATCAAGAGTCTGCAATTCTCTTGAAATAACTTTTTGGTCACTATGCACAAATTTATCAATAGATGTATTAACTATTTTATCACTTACATGCCCTATCAAGCTCTCGCAAGCCGGATTAACCTGCTCTATAATACCTTCTTCATTAATTATAATTATTCCATCCGCACAATAATTTACAATTCCTTCAAGCTTTGCATTTGATTGTTTTAAATCAGCCGTACGCTCTTCAACAACATCCTCCAGATGATGAGAATATTTTTCCAATTCTTTCTTTGCTGTTTTAAGTTCTGATATTGTTTCTTGAAGCTCACTTATAAGGTAACTTCTCTCAATACCGTTTTTAATGTTAATAATTAAATCGTCATTATTCCAAGGCTTTTCTATGTATCTGTATAAACCGATTTCATTAATTGCTCTTATTGCATTTTCTTTATCCGCATAACCGGTTAAAAGAATTTTACTTACTTCCGGATAAATATTTTTCACTTCTCTTAAAAATTCCAAGCCGTTCATCTCAGGCATTATAAAATCAGATATGACTAAATCAGGTTTATTATTTTTTAAAAAGTTAAGCGCTTCTGTCGGACTATTAAAAAAATGGGCATCAGAGAACCCCTCAACCTTTAGCAGTGCCGCAAATGCTGAGGTAACAATCTTTTCATCATCGACTACAACTATCATTCCCTTATTCATACCCTTATATTAACCCAAATTATATGTTTAGACAAATTATTAACATTTATAAATAATATGATATAATCAGTTCAGAGAGATAAAAAAAGAAGGACAAAATGAAAAATTTTAAAAATGGATATACTCTTGTAGAAGTTTTAATAACAATAGGTATCATAGGTATTATCGCTGCAATCACAGTTCCTACTCTTGTTAATAATTCCTCAAGACGAACGGACGGAGCAGAACTCGGCAGAGCAAAAGAACTTATTGAGCATGCTACTGCAAGCGTTATAAATACAGCAATAAAAAACAATGAAAGCGGATCCAACTATACAACATTAACCGGAATTCGCCAAAAAGACGTTATTAATAATGACAGCGACGAATGGCTAATTGCGAACGATGAAAATGCTGATAGTAATTGGATTACAACAGTTCAAGGAATAACGGGCTTAAAATCACACCCAGCAAATTATTTGGATTCTATAAAAATGTATTCCGGAGATGATTTGTTATCCGCGCAAGATTCATTTAGTAATATAGCAGACTTTTTAACTTTCAAATTTGATAAATCTAAGTACTTAATCATATATGAACCAATTGGCGAGGTTAATTTGGCAGAAGTAAAGCCGGAAGAAATCTTAACAAGAATTTTCGTTGATATAAACGGAAGCGATGAACCTAACAGGGTAGGAAAAGATATTTTCTTATTTGGACTTGCAAATAATGGACATATTGTTCCTGCTGGCTCTGAAGCATATAATAGAGGGAATAGCAACACTATTAACGTTAATTCTTGCGTTGACGATAATAATGATATAGATAATGAATTAGCATGTGCTGCAAAAGTTGCAGCTGATAATTGGCGTATAAACTATTAATTTTGATTAAAGGAGATAAAGAAATGGCAGAAGGAAAAATATTAGCTAGCATTCAAAGAAACGATACAGAACAATTACAAATATCAATTTCTGAATTTAAGGGTAAAAGCTATTTCAATTTGAGAATATTTTACACAACAGATGACGGGGCTACTTGGCTTCCAACAAAAAAAGGAGTTACTTTTGCACCTGATCAACTCGATATTCTTTCCGAAGCAATTGAAGAAGCTAAAAAAGAATTTATGACCGAAGAGGGGTAAAGGGGTAAAGGGGTAAAGGGGAAACAAAGCCAAATATTTAATTTTTCTGATTAACCCGCTAACTTTAATTATGACTATCCAAGATGAATTTTTATCAACAGTTTCACACGAAATGAGAACACCTCTTACCAGTATAAGAGGTTTTTCTCAAACGCTTTTAAATTCGTGGGACAGAATTGATGATGAAAACAAAAAAAAATTTATAAAAATTATAGAAGAGCAGTCCAACAGGCTTATAAACCTTGTGGAAAACATTTTAACAGTATCTAAAAATAATATTTCTAATATTGTAATGCAAAAAGTTGATATAAACTCTTCTATAGAAAAAATCCTTCCGGTTGTAAAAGAGCAGCACAAAACACATAATTTCATAATTATTCCTGATAAAAAACTTCCTCCAGCTCTTTTAGATGAAGATAAATTTCATCAAATCATGACAAACCTAATAGACAACGCGGGCAAATATTCCCCTGAAGGTTCAAAAGTTATAATATCAACACAGCTTATTGGAGATACAATATCCATTAAAGTCAAAGACGAAGGGGTAGGAATCAAAAAGGAAGACTTTTGCAAACTTTTTAAAAAGTTTAGCAGACTGGAAAACCATCTTACCAGCAAAACTCAAGGCAACGGGCTTGGGTTATACATAACAAAACAACTTGTAGAAAATATGAACGGAAAAATTGAAGTTGAGAGTGAAGAAAATCACGGCTCCACTTTTGATATAAGATTTCCCGTCTATAATGAAGAGGAGGCAATAAAATGTTCTCAAAAATCTTAATTATAGATAAGCGCAGAGAATTGCCTACAAAATATAAAAAAGCTCTGGAAGATAATAATACATCTGTCGTTATTGCAAATGAATTAAATACTGCAATTCAAAATATACAAAATATTGAACCTGATATGATTATAGTATCTGACAGTATTGAAGAAAAACTTTCAGATTTTTGCGAAAAAATACGCTCACTAACATATAATACAAGACCGACAATAGTTGCACTTTCAAAATCTGCCGATTCAAATGATAGAATTTTAACACTTGATAGTGGTGCTGACGATTTTTTAAGCGAACCGATTAATATTGATGAATTTAAAACCAGAATAAAAGCACATTTGCGCAGGGATATTGAATCCAGTTTGGATTCTAAAACTCTCATTCCAAATAAAAAATATACAGAAAAAACTCTTAAAAGGATTCTAAATTCAGAACAAAAATATGCAGTCCTTCTCGTAGGTCTTGAAAATCTTGACAACTATAAGAGCATTTATTCCGATTTAGCCGGAGATAAGCTGCTCCATACATTTATTGCAATTACAAAATCTACGCTTGATAAAGATGACTATTTAGGACAATTGAACGAAACAAACTATATTATAGTAACTAATATATATAAAGCCGAAAAAATGGCAGCATTTTTAACCTTTGCGTTTGATACAGTTGCACCGAAGTTTTATTCGGAAACCGATGCAAAAAGGGGATATATGCTTCTAAAAAGTGACAGAATAGCCGGTATGCGTGCTAACTTTGTATCTGTATTAATAGGAGGTATTCTGGATTTTGAATTAGTTGAAAATTCTTCACAGTTATTGGAAAAGCTATATTCTTTAAAAAAGCTTGCCAAAATACCTAACGGGTCAAATTATGTTATTGATAGAATTCGTCTTTCGGGAGAAAACTCTGTAGATAAATCAATAATTAATAATAATAATATTTATATTCACGAACCGGATGAAGCACTTCACCTATTATTAAGAACAACATTGGAACTTCAGGGATATGATGTCGTGGACAATTTGGTTCCGGATAGTTCTTCACAGCCAAGAATTCTTATTATTGACAGCGGAAACGACCTAAAGGGACTGGATATATGTAAAAAATTAAAATCCAGCCAAAATTTTGTTCACACAAAAATCATTGTAACAACAACCGTTCATGATAAAGCTGCGGTATTAGATGCAGGTGCTGATTTGTATCTCCCTAAACCTTATGAAATCACAGAACTTATCCAATGGATTGAATATATAAAAAGACATTCCGACTAGTCTGCAATTGAAAAAAACATTCTTTGTCTTGCAAAAATTTTTTGATGTGTTATTTTGGAAAAGTGAAAGAGTTTAGATGGCTCTCTCTCA
>CADCNZ010000085.1 GCA_902802935.1 uncultured bacterium
TAATGATTTTTGTAAAGAAATGTAACAAAAAGTATGATAAATGAAATTGAAATAATTTTATATACTTTATATATATGTAAGATGTAAATAAAAGATTTTAATAATCCCTAATCCCTTCCTAATTAATTTCCCTGCTTCTCGAAAAAACGAGAAGTTTTTTTTAGGGATAAATATTATAAATTAAAATGTTTTAGGACAAACATTTTATTTAGTAATTTATAAAATAGAATCTTTTAAGTCATTGCTTTTATAAGCATTAACTGCTAATAAATCACATCGTTCATTATATTCATGTCCGGCATGTCCTTTTACCCATATGAATGTAACTTGGTGTGGTTCTTTAGCTTTTAACAATCTTTGCCAAAGTTCGACGTTTTTTACAGGAGCTTTTCCGCTGGTTTTCCATCCTTTTTTTATCCAGCCTTCAATCCAGTTATTATTAAAAGCGTCAACAACATATTTGCTATCTGAATATATATCAACAATAGCCGCCTTTTTTAACGCTTCCAAACCTGTTATAACAGCAAGTAGTTCCATTTGATTGTTGGTGACATTTTTATATCCTGCAGACAACTCTTTTTCATGTTTTATACCATTAGTATCAACATAAACAAGCACAGCACCATATCCTCCGGGGCCGGGATTTCCGCTGCAAGCACCATCCGTATAAAGTGTAATTTTAGGCTTTTCAGTCATTGATTATGCTGCAATACCTTTAATTTCAGAAATAAGATATTTTGCAACCCATTCGAAATCTTTATTATCGCTGGCAGCTTTTCTTAGATATTCAACAGAAGCTTCTCCAATTCTGATTAGAGACATTGCAACAACACCGCGTTTAACACCTTTCACAACTTTTAATTGTTTTACCAATTCGGGTACAACGGCCTTGCCTTGGTCTACTAAGATGTTTTCAAGTCTATTTTTTGTTGTATTATCTGCTGTTTCAAGTTTTACCAGAATTTCTTCTACTGATTGCATATCTATTCTCCTATAATAATTTTCTTAGCATTTTTATTATAGACTATTTTTTTTCGAAATCAGGATTTCCTTACATAATCTTAACATCTTTGTAAATGTAACAAATTATTAAAATATCCTCTAAAAAGTGTAAATTTTACAAATTTTTTGTTTTTTATAGTAAGATATAAATTGTACTAAGATTAATTGGCAAATATACTTGCCGGTGGAATAGGAGGCACATGAATTGACAATTGTATCATCATCACTCGCGGAGCTGGAACAAAAAAATCTGGAAAGAGTTAATTTAGGACAACACGTATTAGCAGAGTTTTTTGAATGTGATTCAAATATTCTTAATAACAGTGATAAAGTGGAAAAATACATGATAGAAGCGGCTCTTGAGTGTGGTGCGACGATAGTTCAAAAGTGTTTCCATATGTTTAACCCCTATGGTGTAAGCGGTGTAGTTATTATATCAGAGAGCCATCTTGCTATTCATACTTGGCCGGAGCTAGGATATGCTGCCGTAGACTTATTTACTTGCGGTACAAAATGTGATCCAAAAGTTGCTTACGAATTTTTGAAAAAGAAATTTAATTCTAAAAAAGCTTCATTTACAGAATTAAAACGCGGTATAATTGACC
The DNA here is from genome assembly GCA_902802935.1 of uncultured bacterium. Taxonomy (GTDB): domain Bacteria; phylum Cyanobacteriota; class Vampirovibrionia; order Gastranaerophilales; family Gastranaerophilaceae; genus CAG-196. Next base: position 1,608 of record CADCNZ010000085.1, read on the forward strand.
GTAATACGCTAAAACTCTCAGAACAGCCGTTTGAGGTAGCAGAACAATTTTCTGAAGCTTAATAATGCGCAGTAAGTATTAGTAAGTATTATTTTCACATATTTCAATTGCAGAGAATTTGTAAGCTTCTAAACTTCGAGAAAAATAATTTGGCGGAAGTCCTGCTTTTTCTTTCAGTGAATTTAAGAATATTTCCCTGTCGGGCAGCTGCTCCCATACCACTGGAAGGTATACCGCACGTTTTTGTTTATCTGAAATTATGATACCATATGGATAAATTTTTGATAAAAGGTCGCGTTCATCCTTAAAAGGTATTCGTTCAATAGAAGATAAAACTGAAACGGAAATTTCAATGTTATCAGCTTCAGCCTCTGTCAATGGTTCAAATCGCGAATCTTGGAAAGCGGCATTTTTTGCATTATCTATAATATCAAGAATAAGTGGTTTAGTGGGATAGATGGAACCAATACATCCACGCAGTTTGCCATCTATTTTAAGAGTTACAAATGTTGCTCCAAACTCTGTTAGTACTGGGGGAATGCTTTTTGGCACAAATTCTTGATTGCTAAAAGTTTTTATAATTGCAGATTTTGCGATGTCTAAAATATATTTAGAGTAAAAATTTTCAATAAAATTATTTCTGGAATCGGTGTATAAAAACCATGAACCATAGCCAACAACTCTTTCTTTATCGTTTGAAATATCTCCTGAATTATACATTTCTGCGCGAATTAATGAGCAATCATTATTATTTGCAAAATCAACCAGCCCCTTTATTCCTGTTAAACCGCAAGCTTGCTCAGCCTGAAAACATTCAAGTTTTCCTGTTTCAATAATAGAAGCTGTGTAGTTGTCAATTTGACGGCATTGCTCGTGAGTATAAAAATGACTTAAATCTGAAGATATAACAAAAGAGGAATCTTCCCAATAATCAGATATTATATCAGATATTAATCGATAATCGCATCTTCCCACTAAAATCGGTACTATTCTCAATTTTTTGCCAAATTTTTTTAGGTTTTTTACAAAATCAGTTGCACTTTGTCTCGAGGGAGAAAAAATATTTTGCAGAAAAGGAAGTTGTACTTCTATAGAGTGTTCTCCGTCAAATATCTCGTCCGAAATAACAGAAGGATATTTTTCTGCAATATCTTTTATGATTCGGTTATTTACTTCTATACTTCCAAGAGGTGTATCAAAGTATGTGTAATTTGGCATAGCTATGTTCTCAAACTCACAATGATGGGATGGTGCAATTATAAAAATGTTTGTGCTGGGCTCAAGATGCATATATCCAGCTTCTGCGGCATGCCCTGAATAAATATAGCCTGCATGCGGTACTATTATTGCTTTCGATTTATATTCTATTTTTTTATCTTCTTTATATGAATTAATCAAATTGTTTAATTCATCGGGACTATCAGGATAAAAAGTTCCTGCAAACATTGGTTTTTTGTTCATAAAATTATTATAAAATAATTATTACTCAATAGCAAAAAAATTTTTACAGGATATATTAAAGTTATGAAAATAAATTTTAATACACAAAATTTTACAGGATATAAAAATTTAATTCATACTGATATATCATCTAAAGACGGCAGATTTGTAATGCTAGCCATGCAATTAGATGATACTGGCGGTTATGAAGATTTAGCAGA
>CADCNZ010000086.1 GCA_902802935.1 uncultured bacterium
CACAACACACAAATGGTATAGTGAATGATTTGTTTTGTACCGACCATAATACACCAAAAATAATAAGTATAGGTGCCAGGGAAGATGCATTAAGAATAACTCTTTGAAAATGATTAGCCATTTTTTGTCCTTTCTAAGACTTATTATATATTTGGTCCAATAAAGGATAACTTCTAATTATCCTACAAACAATTTAATGAATATCAAAGAATATAAAACGGCTCTTAATATGATAAAAAACAAAGTTATTGCTATTGTATATACTTTTCAAAATGAAAACTGGGAAGAAAAATATTATGATCCTTGGAAAGGTGATGTTATCGCAGATTGGACAAGGGCAATTTATGAAATTGAATGTGTTCCGTATGTGATAGATTTTGAAAGTTTTGCTCAAAAAGCATTTAATAATTTCTTACCAAAAATAGATTTTGTCATTAACCTAAATAACGGTAGCAAAGACCTTTCTTCGCTTGGTTTAGTTCCATCGATTTGCAGTTATCTTAATATACCTTGCTTACCAAGCAAGGCAGAAACACTATTAATGGGAGAAAATAAATTCGTTTCAAATTGTCTTGCAGAAGCATTTGGACTAAAAATACCAAAATACTTATCTGACAACGATCCAAACGGAATTATTCGTCCTAATTCATCAGGAAGTAGCAAAGGAATACATCTAGGTAATGTTAAGGATAGTCAAAATGATTTGCATCAAGAATTCATCAAAGGCTTTGATATGACTATTTCTTTTATGTATAATCCACTAAAATCAGGATTATCAATAGTGTCACCTATAATGTATGTTCCAAATAACAACAATATAAATTGGCATCTCGGTGACAAGCAAAAGGAAAGCAGGAATGAATACTCTAAGCAATCAGCAAAGATTAATAATAATTTTGCAGCATTGTTAGAAAAGTATGCACAGACATATTTTTCAATTAATTCGTTGTGTAGAATAGACACTCGTGTAAAATGTGACCGAAACGAGGATATTTTTTATTATTCCAACCACATAATTGAACAGGATAGAATTTACTTCCTTGAAATTAATCCACTTCCAACAATTAAAGAGGGCATTAATTTTGCTAATGCTTTAGAAAGCGTGGATGAAAATAGCGATTTCAAAAAATGCCGAAGTTATTTCAATGAAGTCTTTGAAGACAACAGCATTACTTCTTTCATACTGTCAACATTGATGCTTTCATTAAGTGTTTAAAGCCAAGTATTATATATTGTAGGGTGCTGCAAATTCTTTTTCATATATGCAGTACGTTGGTTATTTAAAAGTGCAGCAACATTCATTTTTCTTATTTTCAACCTAACACGTGGATACTTTTCTTTAATCATATTTAGCTGATGATATAAAGATTGAAATCCAAACATATTTGGATTTAAGGCTTTATCAAACAATGCATTCAAAGAGAAATCTTCAATAACTTTATTTGCTAGGCTAACATTATCATTTGCAGCAATTGCGATAATATTTGCCATATAATTCGCCGTAAGAAATACCGTATCATGTGTTCCAAGTGCTTGATCCATACACTTTACTGTTTTTAGTAATTCTTCTTCATCGCTTTTTATACCCAAAAAGCTTGAAGCTATCAATTCATTTGTTTTTAATCCGTAAAGTTGAAAAGGTCTTTCCTTTGCATATGATTGACCAATTTTAAATTTTTGTATTGCTTCTTCTGGATTACCATAATAAAGATTGGCAACTCCAACATTATTATAAACATAAGACATTCCTACCAGACCAGGAACATCATTTAATGCTTTTTCATTTAGTCGATTGAAATCTGTGATATTAATACTATTGTTGTAAAATTGGCTAAATAACAAATTGTTTGAACAATATACAGCCTGATCTAAAATATGATTATGTTCAAATATTGAAACTGATTGGTGTAGCAACTCATTCTTGCTTTCAGTGTTAAGAGTGGGATTAAACCCGGCATACCTCCAAACAAATGCATTAATCAATTCAATGTTAATTTCCTTTGCGATTGTGAATGCCTCTAAGATTTCACTGCCGCCAAAATCATTACAATAAATCTTATATATGTTGATTATACACTTTAACAATAGTATGATTTGTCTTTCTTCCATATTCTTTGGAATTTCTTCGTTTATTTTCTTATGCAAATCAACTATGCTTTTTCTAACTTTGTCCTTCCTATCGTATATTAAATCGCTTCTAATAATTAATAAATCATACATATATTTTTTTACGATATCGTTATCCTCTGTTTTTTTATCAAAAATAACACGCTTATCAGATTTAGAACAAGTCGAAAAGCATTGTTCTACATACGATTCTAGAAATTCATCAGTGCTTTTTGCGCCTGTATTTATTACTTTATAGTCAATCTTACTTCCATCATTCTTTATAAACTGAACATGCGTGTTGTTAGGGCATTTTTGAAACAACCGTTTTGACTGTTCCAAATTATTGCTCTTGAGTACAACTATAATTTTAGGTGTGAATGTCGCTTCTCTAACTTTGGATATAAAGTGTCCCATCTTTCTTGAAGTGATTTCTCCTTCAACAATTATGGCAGGATCGGGTAATGTGTTTTTTTGAGCTTGGTGAAACTCTGCTGAAACCACATGAATCAACGGCACTGCTAATTTAATAATTGCGCCAATGCGATTATCTTTATCTTTGAAGACCTGGTTAATATAGTCTGCCGTGCTATCGGTATTTTGAAAAATATATTGATTGATTTTTTTTATTATTCTGCTTAGTTTGTTAGAAGTATCTATATAGTTTTCCGTGTCTTTATAAGAATTGAAAAAGCTTTTACCAAAATTATTAGCATAATCATTATCTACAGCGTAGATTGTAAAATGATTTTCTCTATATTTTAAAAGATCTTCAAGTGTTTCCATACTTAATTTAGGATAATTAGAAGTTATCCTTCTCTCCTTTCATTTTTATATTATAACCCTAATTTTCCATAACATAAATCTTTGAGCCAATCAACTGAAAATGCAAAAAATGTATCGTTTTAATACAAAAAATGCATATTTTTGTCGACACAATTCGAAGATTCTTCCATAATATGCTTATCTATTATGGAGGTGTAGATATGGAAAACTTATCTTACGAAATTAAAAAATATCTGTTTGTATGCCGTGATTTAAAAGGATTAAGTCCTTTAACAATCAAGGCATATACAATTGACATGCTGCAGTTTGAGGGATTTGTTCAAAGCAAAGACTGGTTGTCCAAAGAAACAGTCGTGAACTATATTGATCTGCTGCACAAGAAATATAAGCCGAAAAGCGCTAAACGGAAGATAGCCTGCTTGAAAGCCTTTTATCATTATCTGGAAATGGAAAACATCATCGATATAAATCCATTTCACAAAATCACAATAAAATACAAAGAGCCGGTAGTGCTACCTAAAACCATTCCGCTGATATATGTTGAATCGATTTTAAGAGCCGCATATCAAAAATATTATTCTTCAACTACTATATTCCAAAAAGAAAGCAATTTAAGAAATGTTATTGTATTGGAACTTCTTTTTTCTACCGGAATGAGAGTATCGGAAGCTAGCCATCTAAAACTGCAAAACATTGACTTGAAAAGTAATACTATTTACATATTCGGCAAAGGCTCCAAGGAGCGAATAATGTGTCTTGCAAACGAAAATATTTCTGCGCTCATACTGGAGTATTTGAAAACCCGATCAGTAAAAAGTGATTATCTTTTTGTTAACAAGCTCGGCAACAATCTTTCCGAACAATCCATCAGAAATATGATAAATGATTATGCGAAAGCGGCGAGTGTGGATTTGCATATAACGCCTCATATGTTCCGCCACACTTTCGCCACCGCTTTGCTTGATGAAGATGTGAATATCAGGTACATACAGCAGTTGCTTGGTCACAGCTCAATTGTAACAACCCAGATATATACTCACATCAGTACCAATAAAATTAGGAACATTTTGGAATGTAAACATCCGAGAAATAAATTTAATTTATAATGCAAAATAATCTTCTAAACTGTGCCTTTCTAATAAACAGTATTTCAAAACAGTCATTTTTTCAACATATTCCGACAAATGCAAAAAATATAAGGATAAATGCAAAAATAACAAAGCACCTTTCACCAAATCGCATTATTACCATCGATGAAAGGTGTTCTTCGTTATAATGATTAATGAAGGTTTAATTAGTTCTGCTCAACCCAAAACTGATTGAAGATATCTAAAGCTTGGCTATTATTGTTTGATAGTGCTTCACTCCAAGATACATTATTATTGGAATTAAACTGTGAAATGCTGTCTATCAACAATGCAATTTGAGTGTTCATGATATAATATCCGTCATTTGAGATAATAGTTTCTATCTGATTATTCGGGCTATCAAACCAATCAGAAATAGTCAAAGCAGCATTAGCCGAATTGGAAGATATAACAAGATTATCATTCAAATTGCTAAATAAAACTTCTTGCGCATTTTGAGAAAGAGTTAAGGTATCATTACCGGTATTATCATTAATTGTTGATGGTTGGGTGAAATCATATTGATAATCATTATTCACTTCAAAATCGGTCATTGACATTGTGCAGTCTTCAAATATGAGATTAAAGTTTCTATAAGCTTCTGAACTTCTATAATTGCTTATTATCAAACAATCACTAGTACCTCTAACTCTGATAATAACTGAATTATATGATCCATTTTCAAATGACAATTCGTTTTTATTTAAACCATCAAAAACAATCGTATTTATTCCACTACCGTCATTAATGGTATCAGTACCGTATCCTATGCCGAAGTAGTATGTATCATTACCTGAACCACCATCCAGAGAATCGTTTCCTATTCCTCCATCAAGAGTGTCGTTTCCTTCTCCGCCTTCAAGATGA
>CADCNZ010000087.1 GCA_902802935.1 uncultured bacterium
ATTGATGTTTTAATCTTGTAAAGTCAGCAATAAAGTTAAATTGTTTACTGCTTAACTCTGGAAATAAATGTAACTCTCGATTTTAAATCCATTGCAAATAATCTCATTTCATTAACAAGAACATAGGACTTATCATCTGTCGCTGCATCATCTTGTATATAAAATTCTTTAGATATTTGTGTCGCCATTGCATTAATGTTGTAACTGTTTAATACTGCCATATTAATACCTCATATTTGTGCCAAAGGGCGTGTTTAGTTGAGCTGCAGAGGACGTTTATTTGTCAATACAAAATTAACTGTAAATAAACAGTACCTTTGAACTCTTCGCAGGTTTGAGTAAAAATATGCTCAAACTTGTTTTTACATCTTAACTATTGTTCGATTTGTCTTACATATATATAAAGTTTATATAAAAAATCAAATTTCAAACAAAGTGAACTTTGTTACAAAACTTAACACTTTGTATTTTTTATTTTAAATATATCATTTGCTAAAAGCCCATAGAATAAAGGGTTTTGGATTTGATTGTAAACATTTGTAAATATTTTTCTAAAAATCCTAAAGTTTTTAGAAATTATGCCGATATACATTATATATCATAAAGAGGTGTGTTATGTCGAATTTCACAGTCAACGGAGTCTATACTTACACAAGTGCTAATCTGTACTCTTACTTAGGTAGAGTGCCGGCAAGCAATACAAAGCTTGAGGAAGCATTTGATGATTTTAATGTAACTCCGACCGGTTCTACTGATGATCTAAAGAAATTGAATTCTGCAATGTATGAAGAGTATTCAACTCAAGTGCAGAATCAAATAGAGAATCAGAACAATCAGCAGGTTGTCCCTTGGGCAAGCTTGTGTGCTCAGATTGGAGTTCAGGCAACCGGAAACTATGAAAAAGACTATGCTGCTTTCAATAATGCAATTCAATTGCTTAGTCAAAGTGCAATTGATGGTCAGGCAATGACTTATTTTGCAGGTTTAAGAAGTGAAGCTCAAAGGGTATTCGGTCTATCAAATAAACCTCAAGAGCAGCAAGCAATACCTTTTTATGTATACCAATCTCAATTCTTATCGTAGTTGTATGTGAAGATTGGGCATTGTCGACGCGGTTCAGTTATACTGGAACCGCGTCTTTGTATTAAGTAATAATAGTCATATGTTAAGTTTGTAAATAAAAATACTTTGAAGACATGTTTTTAGGCAATTTTTAAAGAGAAAAATACTTTATATAATTAGTTAGGTTTATAAAGGTTAATTGTGGTGACTCAAATCAATCCAAATATTGATACAAAGAACAATTATGTTACGCAAGAACAGGTGCGTGGAATTCAGCCTGCACCAATAAAAGTTCGTATACCGGAATATTATTTGCCGGATAATAAACCTTTGAGTATAAAAGAATCTTTGGAAGAAAATCCAATGTATTCTGTAGCCGTAGATGGATTTTTTGGACCTTTAATACATCATCCGATTGCGTCATTGTTTGCATTTTTTGGATGCAGCTGGGTGCTTGATAAATATACAAATGCTTGTAGTGGTGAATATGACAAGAGTTTATTGAAAAAAGCTGTAAATTTAGGTGACAGAATAGAAAATTCCAGTTTTATAAAAAGTAGACCTATGCAGTCAATTATCGGTTTCTTTAACTCAGGAACTAAAAATATAGGTAAGCTTGCAAATAAAAGTTCTCTTATTCGAGCGATTAGAACAACACCGTCAAAACCTGAGTGGGAGATGGTTGCATCTGAGATGATGCCTCAGAGACAAAGAATAATGCATGATTTTATAACTGTCGGTAAAACATTAAAAATAGCAGAAGATGGTTATGCAGAAATAGCAGAGCTTGGGCTTAATAATGAAGAACAAAAGTTATTAAAAAGATTATCAAAAACATCACATTTGACAGAAGAACAAGCATCTTCTTATATTCAACTTTCAAGGTTGGGTAAAGAAGAAGGCGAGATAGCAAATATTATAAAAGAGGCTGACGGAGGTGTTAAATCTGTTAAAAAAGCGCTTCTTGAGAGAATGGGGCTTGATGAAGCAAGCTATAAAAAAATAATAGAAGACACAACCGGAAAAGAAATTGAAAATATGGAAGCGGCAGCAAAGAAAGCCGGAAATTCCATAAGGGTAGGTTTAGGTAAATTTAAACTTATGGGTATGGATTTGGGTATATTAACAAAACCATTTGAAAGAGTCCTCAGTCTTGATAATATTTTCAACAGATCTTACAGCTTATCGGCAAAAAATGGTTCAAGTGCTACGGGCAGATTTTTTTCAAAATTTATACAGTTGACACACCGCGGCTTGACATTCGGCGGTGGTAAATATGGTGTTCTATTGTTTATTGCACCTGCCTTGGTAGAAACAGCTATTAATGTTAAAAAAGCTGATAAAAATGAAAAAGTAGGTACCGGAGTTAATAATTTGGTTAACCATATTTCTTGGGTATTTACCTTCCCGATGGCACTAAAGATGATGCATCATTTATGTGGTGCTCAATATGCAGGTAAGTGTAAAAACGAAAATTATGAAGGTAAAAATGCAATTGAAGTCAATAAGAATGTAGTTGAAAAACGCAGACAAATTATAAAAGATTTTAATGAAGCAAATAGGAAAGGCGATTTTAAAACTTTATCCGATTATACAAAGGCTAAAAATGTTGCACAAGGTAAGTTGAATGATTTAAAATTAACAACAAAAAATCCTATTACTTGGGTTGCTAAGCAAATATCACGTTTAATAACAGTAGATTTGGAAAGATTTGACGGGTATAATACCGGTAATATTATAACTAAACAGTTTACAAAAATGAGGAATTTACCGAGAAATATGTTTGGTATTCCTGTAAGATTTGCCATATTTGGTCTTTTATCAATGGGACTTTTAGATACAATAATCAATAAATCAATAAAAGCTGTATTTGGTCGTTCATATAATGCTGAAAAGGAAGAAGAACAAAAATCTGCGAAAAAAGAGCAAAAGAAATTTTTAAAAGAAGATTTAAATAAAAGATTATATGAAGCACAAGCGTTAAAAATCCAAGAAGAATTACAGCAAAAATCAGAACCAAAAACAAACGGTCATGAACTGACTTCAAAAGCCAGAAGTATTAATAGCGATGCTTCTCCTGAAGTAATGGCTCGCAGACAAGAGGTTGATCCGTATTCTTATGTACCGTCTGAAGTAAATACAATAAATAAATCGTCTGTACAAAATGTAAAGCGTGATAATTATTCATATATTCCATCTCAAAATTCAACCATAGAGAAGAACAATGACAATAGTTCAAAAATTCGTTCATATATTCCTTCTCAAAATGCTGCAAATATACAAAAAAATTATGATAATTCAGGATTGCAATCTGCTCTTGATAGGGCTGATAGGGCAGAAAACAAGGCATTAAAGGTTCTTGCGGGGAATTTTGAAGGTATGTAGAATCCTATAAATAAAGGATTTTATTATTATTAAAATGTAGTTTAATATACATAGAATAGTATACACTTCGGAGACAGTTATGGATATTTTTGCAGTAATAGGATGTTTTCTTGGTATTGGCTTAATACTATTAGGTCAGGCTATGGAAGGCGGCAATATAGGTCAGCTTCTTCAGATAACTGCAGCATTTATTGTACTGGGCGGTACTACGGGTGCTATTGTTTTAAGCTTTCCGCCAAAAACACTCGCTTCTGCAATAAAAATGTTGAAAGACGTGTTCTTTCCGCCGAAATCCGATTTTAATGCTTTAATAACAGAGATTGGCGGTTTTGCGACAAAAGCAAGAAAAGAGGGTATTATTGCACTAGAAAAAGAAGCTTACAATGCCTCAGATGCTTTATTATCACTGGGACTTGGGGCTGTGGCAGACGGTACTGATCCGACGCTTGTTCGTGAAATGATGGAAAACCAAGTCAGTCAATTAGAACAATATGTTCACAATGCGGCTAAAGTATTTGAATCCTTTGGCGGATATTCTCCTACACTTGGTATTATAGGTGCAGTAATGGGCTTGATACAGGTTATGCAGAACTTGTCTGACCCTTCAAAATTAGGTGCAGGTATAGCAGTTGCATTTGTTGCGACAATATATGGTTTGTTTGCAGCAAATTTGGTAATGATTCCTTTAGGAACCAGAATTAAGTTCATATATCAAGATGTATTTTTATATAAGAATATGATTATAGAAGGTGTATTATCAATTCAAGCAGGTGAAAGCCCTGTATTAATAGAAAGAAAACTTCGTTCATTTATATTGGACGATAATTCTGCTAAGGAAAAGGGAAATGGCTAGAAAAAAACCGCCGGAAGAGCATGAAAACCTTGAAAGATGGCTCGTTTCATACGGAGACTTTATAACACTTTTGTTTGCAACATTTGTTGTATTATATGCACTTGCTCAAGTTGATGCAACAGATTTTGCAAAACTTGAAGAATCCTTAAAAAATGCATTTAGTCAAAATACATTATTAGACGGGCAGCAATCTATTATGGATGGGAGCCAAAGTCTATTCGATCAGCAGCAGGCTAATTCTTTTATACCAAGTTTAATGCTTGAATATATAAGCCCTAAATATGAAGAAGATTCTTTCAGTGAGATAGAAGCATCCATTAAAGAATTAAAGGAAACCGGTGAACTTGAAGGTATAAGTTCCAAGATGACTGATAAAGGACTTTTACTGACATTTGATGATAAATACTTATTTGCTCCTGGTTCGGCGTATTTAGATACAAAGGCACAAAAACTTCTTGATAAAGTTGGTGTATTAATATGTAAAAAGTTTGTATTACACTCAATGAGAGTAGAAGGACATACGGACAGTCAACCGATAAATAGTGATAAATTCCCGTCAAATTGGGAGTTGTCGGGAGCAAGAGCTTGCTCTGTAGTAAGATATATGATATCTAGATTTAAATTTTCACCAAATTTATTTACTGCAATAGGGTATGCGGACACTCGACCTTTGGAAACATCAAAGTCTCCAAAAGATCCGGCAAACAGAAGAGTAGAAATCTTGATTCTTAAAAATAGCTATAAAAATAGCTATGAAACGACAAAGACATCAGCATTAAGTTTATCGAAGTCTCAGCAAGAAGCAATACAAAAACAGAGAGAACAAGTGATAGCTGCAGTCGAACAAGATTCAATTTCTCCTGCAGCAAGAAAACTTCTTGAGGAAAATAAAGCAAGAGTAGCTAAACAAAAAAGTGAAAAATTATCTGAAAAAAATCTTGAATTATACGAAAATGTTGGCAATGATTCAGCAACAAAAAATGATATGCCGGTAGTAGAAAGAAGAGTTATAAAATTGAATTCCAAATTGCCGGATGATGAGGATTTTGGATTATGATAACTCACCTTGTAGGAATGTCATTAGGTGCATCATCATCTGTAGAGAGCGGTGTTGCAGTCAGAGAAATTGCAACAGGAAAATTAATACATTTGGATAAATTATTTTCCATGAATGATATACAACTTTTCTTTGATAACTATGTGTCTTTAAAAAATTCTTGTATATGTGTTTCTCTGCCTTGGGACAATACCATGCTTGAAGGAAAGTGGCGTGTTCAATCAAAGCAATATCAATTAATACATAATGATTCTGATTTATTTTTAAATCGTGATAATTGGATGCAAAGATTTTCCAACAGAGGCAGCGAATTGCTTGAAAATCTTTATTCACAAGGCGTCGATGTAAATAGATTTGAAGTATATATGGCGCGTCAAAAATTCAACCTTTATTCAAATTACAAAGAACGTTCATCTGCCGATTGCAAGTTTTTACAGTCTGCATTAAAATATGAGTATGGTTTTGATAACCTTCCTGTAAACATGCTGCCTGTGGCACAATTGGAAGCTATTGTCGGTACACTGTTGGCAGAAGCAAAGCTAAATAATAAAGTTACAGAGATTTTTAAATTTAGAACGCTAAGCGTTATTAATCTTTTGTAATATGTAAATATTTGTAAAAATATTAAGGAAAATGGTCAAAAATTTTTCTTGATAAGATTTAATAAAAGTGAAAAGTGTAGATGTCGAAAGGAAATAGTATTTATGGTTCAATCTGTTGACAATCGTTTATTGAGACCGGTTTATAATGCGGTAAATATCAATATAAGAAAGCCGGAAGTTAATTCAGAAGGGAATAAGGACTTAACTGTAGTAAATGACAATGGTATATATAATGCAGTAAAAATTAATATAGATAATCCTACTGTAAATCCAAAACCAAAGAAAATGATATATGACTATCCTGAAGCGAAGGGTTTTGTATCATATGAAATGGCAGGTTTTTTGCCTGTAAAAATGCCCGAAGTAGTTGATGTAAAAGATGAGAATGCATTCGCTGCTTCTGATAGAAAATTTGAAGTTCCTGAGCCTAATTACACAACAACAGATGCTGAAAAAGGTGAAGAAAATAATACGGCAAAGTTGACAGAAAATGATTCTTCAAATATTAAATTTCAAGGTAACGAAAATAAAAAAATAGAAATAGTTCCCGGTGAAGAAATAAAACCGGAAGTCGATATACATTTAGTTGTTTCTAATTTAAATGATGATGATTATGACAAACAAGCTTTACAAATGGAAGAAATAACAAGGGTTTCATTGAATGATCCTGCAAAAGCAGTACCTTATATAGTACGTGAAGTTTTTAGTGAACTAATAGATATAACAAAGCAAGATACAGCATCACTGCAAGTGCCGACAAAAGAACAAATAGAAGCACGAAAGAAACTGATTGAAAATGTTATAGCTTTGGAAAATAATCCCCAATTGAAGGAATTGCCTAACAAGTTAGATGAAGAACAAACTGCACTTGCATTGAAATTATCTCCGATGGAAATGGCTGAAAGAAATAAGGAATATGCTTTATATACAATAGCTGTTTTAGCAAAAGTTTATACAGATGAAGTTCTTAAACAAACAGGTAACGTTGTGCCAATGACTGAAATTCCAGGAATATCAGCGGTAGTGGATTGCTTGAGATATAATCCTAATTCCGGAGTAAAGGTTGCAGCTCTTGATGCATTAGCTTATGTAGCAAGACCTGAATATAAAGAGGAAATGACTGAAATCTTTTCAATAGCAGAGTCAGATAACAATCCAATGGTATCAAAGGCTGCTGCAGCTTGTATAGAAAAAATTAATCAAAAATAAAACACATAAACTTTCATTAAACACACTACACAAAAAAGAGCAGGATTTACAATAATCCTGCTCTTTACATTTTATTATTTTTCAAATTTAGGCGGACATGGCGGAGGGGTTAATCTGTGTTCTCTGCCGTATTTTGCTCGGCCTTCTTTTTTCATCTTTTTTAAAGTTGCTCTTTGTTGTTTTGTAAGAATTGATTCAAAATCTTTCATATTTTGTTTACGAATTTGTGCTGCTTGTTTTTCTAAAGCTTGAATATCCTTATCAATAACAGTCAATTTTTCTTCTTGTTCTTGAACAGAAATTTTAGAACGTCTTATAGCTTCTGCTTCCTGACGTTTAACCTTTAATTCTTCCATCACAGGCTTAATTTTTTCAAAGCCGGCTTTTCTTTGTTCTCTTGCTTTTAATTTTTGTACTTCAGTAAGTCCAAGTTTTTGTTCAAAGGCTTCGTGATGTTTTTTCATTTTCATAACATCTTCACGTGGCGGCATTTTTTTTACAGCTTGAACTTTTTCATTTTCAACTGCTGCATTTGCGCTTCCGGTAATTACACATAATGTGCATAGTAAAATTGCTAATTTTTTCATATTTCACCTTTCTATTAAATCTTGTAGAACTTCTGCGAGCTCTTTTTTTGCATTAAAAATTCTTGATTTTATTGTACCTATAGGGCAATTTAATTTTTTTGAAGCTTCTTCATATGTATAACCATAAATTTCACAAAGCATAATAGCTTCTTTAAATTTTGGTTTTAGGTTTTCTACTGCATTAATGATTGTTTTTTGTCTTTCTGTTATTATTAATCCTGCTTCCGGAGAGCATTTTTTATCTTTTATGTTATTTAATACTGTTTCATCAGATTCCGCATATTGTTCATTTTTGAATACAGATGATTTTAGGTAATCTTTTGATGTGTTTTTTGCAATTGTATTAATCCAGCTTTTGATAGAGCCGCGTTCTTCATATTTGTCTGCATTTTTCCACAGTTTAATGTAGACTTCTTGTTCAATATCTTCATTTTCTTTTTTTGTAATAAGTCTTACTATATTTTTTATATTTTGTTTGTTTGCTTTAATTATTTCGTCGAAATTCATTAATCTACCATTAAAAGTCCATAAGAATCTACCGGAAAACCTAATTCTTCAGCTGAAAGAGTTTCCCCGTACTTTAGAGTATCCAATATGTCATCATTAGTTATAACAATGCCGCCAAGTGATATTGAAGAAAATAGTAAAAATACTATAGCGCAAGCAGCTCTCAATCTGTTTATATGCCTTTTTCGTTTAGCCCTGTAGTAAAATTTTACTTCATCTAGTAATGATGAGACTTCTTGTTGAACTTTGGCTTCTTGCGCGCAGTCACTGCAATCTTGTATGTGGCTATTTAACGCAGTTTCGTCATTAAAAACAAATAATCCTTCGTATTTATTACATTTATCTTTCATATTTGACCTCTCATACATTATAACGAAAATTATTTTATATTGTTCATTTTTTACAAAAAAAAGACCTTGTATATTAAAACCAAGGCCTGTCCGTTTAAATAAGAAGAGAGAGCTTTATATTTTTTATAAAAAACGTAAATAAAATTTTTTGCTATTAAAAGGTTATATTTGAAACAAAACTTTACAAAAATTTATTTGGTGTTAATTTTCCAACTATAACTCAATATATCTTGCGTTATAGTGAACTTTCCTTCAATCAGAGGATTACATTTCCTTAAAAAGTAGTATTATGTGACTATGTAAATTTGGGATTAAACACCCTGTAAAAGAGAGAAATATATGGCATACGATTATAAACTGTTGATGGATAAAGCAAAAGAAGCGTCAAGAAATTCTTACTCACCATTTTCCAGATTTGCTGTAGGTGCTTGTGTACTTGCAAAAAGCGGCAAATTATATATGGGGTGCAATGTTGAAAATTCTTCCTTTGGAATGACAATATGCGCAGAGAGATGTGCAATATTTAAAGCAGTTTCAGAGGGTGAAAGAGAAATTTTAGCAGTAGCAATTTACTCTCCGAATTCGGATGACTGTAATCCTTGCGGAGCTTGCAGGCAAGTAATGTACGAGTTTCAGCCTGATGATACAGAAATTGAAATTATAACAGAAAATCTTGGCGAACTGAATATTCGCAAATTAAGCGAATATTTACCATATGGATTTAAAATTTAATGTATATTATAGAATATTTTATAAAATGGATTAATAAGAACAAAAGGGGAAATTCTACCAATCCGAATAATATTTTAGAAGGGGATTTTTCAGAACCTGAGGATGAGGCTATTAGCTGTGAACACAAATTTATGCCTGTTGATAGTACGGGAGAAGTTTTGGCTTGTACAAAATGCGGTTTTGTATTGAAAAAAAGAATCTAAAATAATAAATAATATGCAAATAAACCAAATTCTTTATATATGGTATAATTACATAATAAACAAAGAGGTGAATTAATGAAAAAATTCCTTGATTTTATATCATCAAAAAGATTCAGAAATGTAACTTGTTTTATATTATTTACTTTCTTAATGACAGTTACAATTTCATCACAAAACTACTTTTTCCAAAAAGTTATTAAAAACGGAATCAGCCAAAAGGATATAGTTGCACAAAAAGAAATAAAAGTTATTGATACAAAAAAGACAGAGCTTCATCGCAAAGAGGTTGCTCAAAATGTCGAGCCGATTCTAACCCAGGCTGAAGACGAATTTATTACAACAAATCTGGCAACTTTGAGAAATTCTGTTATTAAAATAAGAGAAAAAGAAGTTAGTGATAAAGTTAAAAGAGATGAATTAAATGTTTTGTTTGATGAAAACGGCAAACACGGACTGGTTGAATATATGCTAAGAGCAAGTGATAGTGATTTGCACTTACTCTTTGAAAAAGCACAAGTAGCCTTGACATCCGTTTTGAACGCGGGAATATCTTCAAAAGATTTTGAAAACAATAATGTTAACGTAATAATTAGAAAAAATCTACCTACCAATATTCCAAGATATCAAGGGCAACTAATTTCAGGAATACTAAACCAAGTAATAGTACCGAATCTGGTAGTTGACGAGTTCGCAACTGAAATAGCAAAGAAAAATGCGCAAAATGCCGTAAAACCTTATGAAGTTGTATTTAAAAAAGGACAAAAAATTGTATTTGAAGGAGAACCTGTCACAAAGTTAAAACGAGATGCACTGAGAGCTGCAGGTTATAATGTATTAGAAGTTAATTACGGTGGACTTCTTGGAATTTATTTGCTGATAGCATTTTTTACATTTGTATTTTTACAATATCAGAAAAACTTTGAAAAAGAGTTTTATAATGTAAGACACATGACGATTATGGCATCTTTTACTTTAATGATAGCTTTCGTATCAGCTCTCCTGCCAACAGGATTTTCCCCTTATATAATGCCTATACCTGCGTACACAATATTACTTTCTATATTTACCACTCCAAGAAGTGCTTTTTTCTGTTCAACAATACTTCTTGCAATTATAGCAATTGGTATGCACTGGAATATGGAAGTTATCGCAGGATTTATGCTGCTAAATACAGTTGTTATGACAGCCGTATCCAGATTAAAATTTTCTAAAAGATCAGATTTGCTGATTGTTAGCGGGAAAATATCTCTTGCAGGGGTATTAATAATTGGTGCTATATACTTTCTTGAAAAATATATGATGGATATTGATAATACCCTGATATTACAAGATTTAGGCTATGTTGTAATTAATTGTTTTGTAATAAGCGGTGTATTTTTACTTGGAATTCTGCCAATTATTGAAAATGTGTTCAGAGTAATGACACCTTATGGATTAGCTGAACTTGCAGATCACAATCAAGAACTTTTGAAACGACTTATGCAAGAAGCTCCCGGAACATTTAACCATAGCTTAACAGTTTCACATATGTGTGAAACGGCAGCCGAAGCTATCGGAGCAAATCCTGTATTAGCAAGAGTCGGTGCAATGTATCATGATATAGGAAAACTGCAGAGACCAATGTTTTTTGTTGAAAATCAATCTTTCTATGGAATTGAAAACCCTCACAATTCTTGTACTCCAAGATTCAGCAAAATGCTCATTACCGCACACCCGAAAGACGGCCTTGAATTAGCTAAGGATGCTCATTTGCCGCAAATTATACACAATTTCATATTACAACACCACGGAACAAGCTTGGTAAGCTACTTTTATAATGAAGCTTTAAAAGAAGAAGGTGCCGAAAATGTTAATGAAGAACAATTTAGATATCCCGGTCCAAAACCTAATATGAAAGAAACTGCAATATTGATGATTGCAGATGCCGTTGAATCTGCGGTCAGAGCAGCCAAAAATCCGTCCAATGAGGAAATTGACGCTATTATTAATAAAATAATAAAAGAAAGGCTCTCTGATGGACAACTATCAGACTCTCCGCTAACTTTAAAAGATATTAAAATAATCGGAGATACTTTCTCAAGAATGCTCAGAGGTATGCACCACAAAAGAATCAAATATCATAATGATTTAGTTCAAGAACTTGATAAAAATTTACATATGCACGATTTAATCATACCGTCAATTGAAGCAAAACCTACATTGGACGCAGATTTGGATGCTAAAGTTAGAAAACTTGAAAGCAAAAAAAATGACGGAAATTAATATTTTTACAGAAAATACTTTTAATAATTGGCAAGTTGATGAAAAAGAGGTTATTGATAAAACTCGAAAAATGCTTGAGTTTTATATAAATGATATTGGGAATAAGTCCTGTCTTTATGGCAAAATATACAGTTCAATAACTTTGGATATTGTTTTTTGCGATTCTGTATACACACAAGAACTGAATAAAGACTATAGAAATAAGGATTATCCTGCTGATATAATAACTTTTGCGATATTTGCCGATGATGAAAATTCGTTTATATTTGATGGAGATATAAATCTTGGAGAAATTGTTATCGCTCTTGATAAAGTTATTGAAGGCGCTAATAGAGATATTAGCGAGTCAAAAAACAAAGAACAAGAATTATTCTTTCTTATAAGCCACGGTTTAATGCATCTTTTGGGGTTTGACCATCAGGAAGAAGAAGAGTACAATTTTGTTATAGCCGAACAAAAAAAAGCGTTGGGGAGTATTGGATATGACAAAATTTAAATCTCAGGGGTTTAATAAAACTTTTAAAAACGCGAGAAAGGGATTTAACCTTGCCATAAAAAGTGAAATTAATATTAGAGTTCATGTTGCAATTGCGACATTAGTAGTATTTCTTGCGCTGTATTTAAAATTTTCATCTGTCGAATTTTGTATTTTATTATTTGCTATAGCATTAGTTATAGTCACAGAAATGCTTAATACAGCAATAGAATTTGCACTAGATTCGATTTATCACAATCGATACTCACGAATGGTCGGAATGGCTAAAGATATTTCAGCAGGTGCCGTATTATTTGCTACTTTTACAAGTATTTTTATAGGCCTTATTTTGTTTGGAAGCAAATTAATCCCAATATTTTTTGGATAATTTTTTAAATACTTTGCCTTGTAAACACGTACAAAACAGCTATTTTTATTTTTTTAACAAAAAAAAACCTTTTCTTAGGGAAAAGGTTTGGAATCTTTTTTAATAATTCCTCATGTGTAGAAGGTTAGTGTGTAGGTTGTATGAAAGGTTTGTGTTATGTGTTTCGTTTTAGTGTTTATTTAATGCTTACATATATATAAAGTATATTTCTTATTTAAAATTTCACGAAAGTGTATATATTGTTACAAAACTTTACATTTGATTCTATTTATCAATTATTTTGGCAAAAAATTTTTTTAGCTTACTTAATATAGGTATGAATATTATGAAAATTAATATGAATAATAGCAATTCTAGTACACCTATTTTTGGTGCGGCAGCAGATTTATCGATAAAATATGCAATTGAAAAACGAGGGAATTTATTACCGGAAAGAGTAAAGCAGGAAATATCAAGGGTTTTGAAAGAAAGTAACGAAAAATTACCTAAATTGTATGAATTGCATGATGATATTTATAAACCTTTGCAAAAAGCAGCATCATTAGAAGAGGTAAAGTCTTTATACCCTGAATTCAATGATGTTGTTGAACTTACAACTTTAGACGGTAACCGTTCTAAAGCTTTAAAAGCCGTAAAAAAGCTTATGCCTTTAGAGAATTTTTCATTAGATTTATTAAAAAAATTATATATTCCTAAAACTATGGAACAAATCGTCTCAGATTACGGTTTTACAAACAGAAGTCTTTTATCTTGGCTTATAGATAAATTACATATGAAAAAATTAGACGGTAACTATGTACACCTTTTATCAATGAGCACAGAAGAAGGTAATGCACGCGTTGCAGAGTTAACAAGACAGGCTTTAAAAAGAGAAACTCCGGAAACCAAAGCATATAGAGCAAAGCGAGCTGCTGAAGGTGTAAGAACAGATGCATATAAGAAATATAAAAGAGAAGCAATGAAAAAATACTATGTAGAACATCCCGAACTGCGTGAGAAGGTAAGAAGCCAAAGTTATATAGCTTGGAACTTAACACCTGAGCTTAGGAAGGAATTCTCAGAATATACGTTGTCGGCACCGTCATATACAAGGTTCGTTTTGACAAAAAAAAGACCAGGTAAAAGTTTA
>CADCNZ010000088.1 GCA_902802935.1 uncultured bacterium
ATGAAAAGAAAGAGATGCTTCAGGCATGCAAAAAAGCTGCAGATTTCTATAATTTGCAAATTAAAAATGCAGAAGACTCAAATATACCAATTTCTATACTGCATAAAAGAGATATAACAGATGACATCATAAATGAATTTAACCTAGGTTGGGCTCCAAATAAGTACGACATTCTCTACAAAGAATTAAAAAACGAGTTTAAAGATGAAATATTAGAAAAATCAGGCTTGATAATAAAGTCAAATAACGGAAAATGGATAGACAGATTTCGTAACAGAATAATAATTCCGATAAGAGATGAAAATGGTGATTGTGTTGCATTTGGTGCACGTGCGGTAAAAGAAGGAGAATCCGCAAAGTATCTGAATTCGCCGGAATCTTTAATATATAACAAAAGCAAATTATTGTTTGGTCTTGATACGGCGAAGAACGCAATAAAAGAACGTGACGGTGTTATTATTATGGAAGGATACTTTGACGTAATATCAGCACAAGCGCATGGTGTAAAAAATGCAGTAGGCTCCTGCGGAACAGCTTTAACGCCTGAGCATGTCAAACTTATTTCAAGGTATACAAAATCAAGAAAAATATATTTATCTTTTGATACAGACAGTGCCGGAATAAAGGCAACTAAACGCGGAAGCAATGTAATTAAAGAAACTTTGTCATCTGTCGGTAATATAAAGCAATTTGATGAAAGCCATATTTCATCAGCTTCCGATGATAAATATTCATGTGAAATTAGAGTTGTCTCTCCCCCGCAAGGAAAAGATCCTGATGAATTTATACGTTCATTGGGTGGCGAAGCATTCATGGAATATGTTAGTAGTGCCCCTCTGCTAATAGATTTTTTGTTAAATAATGCTTTAAAAAATAAAAACACTGCTAAAACACCGCAAGAAAAGGCAGAATTGGTTAATCAAATAATAGATATTTTAAAAGATGTAAATAACAAGATTATACAGTCAGAGTATGTAAAAATGGTCTCCTCCATAATAGAAGTCGATGAAAAAGCCATGCTTAAGGAACTTTCTAAAGCAGAAAAATTAGGGCAGATGCATAATTTTGTACAAGAAAATAAACAAAATGTAACAAAAGCTTCACAATTTGAAATAAAAGCGCAAAAAAATTTATTGAGCGTTTTTCTTTCAACAGACAGACCGCTAAGTTATGAAAAACTAAGCGAAATTGTCCCAGCAGATATCATTCAAGATGAAACGTTAATAATTGTAAAAAATACAATTGACAAATTGGCGTGTACAATAAATAATGTTAGGGAATTAACAAAAGGTTTATACACGGAATTCATTGAGGATGATAATTTAACCCAAATATTAACAGATATAGTTGAACTTTCAGAAGCATTTAACGGTTTGACTCCTGATGAGTTTACAAAAGCAGTAGAAGAAAATGTTCTGAGACTAAGACGTTATTACAGGGAAAAAGAAGCTGCAGTGCTTCGTCAAAAATACAAGCAGGTAAATGATGATGAAGTAGAAGCATTAAAGATGCAAATGCAGCTGCGAGACAGAATAAAGTTAAGGACTGGAGATAAATAAATGACCCAAAAAAGAAATTCAAATTCATCTGTTATTAGCGTAGAAGATGAAAATCTTGATATGCTTGATTTTGATTCGGAAAAAGGCGAAGAAGACGATTCTGTAGACTATATTGAAACAGATTTAGGAACTGACAATATTGAAGATATTATAACATCTTCAAAATTGAGCGGTGTAAAAGGTGATGATTTCTATATGATGGATTCCGGAGATTCAATCCGTGAATCTGAAACAGAAATCGATACTCAACGCGGCATGGCAGTAGAAGACCCTGTGAGACTATATTTAAGAGAAATCGGCAGAATAAAACTACTTTCCACAAGTGAAGAAATAGAACTAGCAAGAAAAATTATACAAGGCGGAACACCAGGTGCAATTGCGAAACGTAAATTGGTTCAAGCAAATTTGAGACTGGTTGTTTCAATCGCTAAGAAATATGTTGGACGCGGAATGTTGTTCTTAGATTTGATTCAAGAAGGCAACCTAGGTTTAATCAGAGCAGCAGAAAAATTTGACCACGAAAGAGGTTTTAAATTTTCAACTTATGCAACTTGGTGGATAAGGCAAGCTATAACAAGAGCTATTGCCGACCAAGCAAGAACAATTCGTATTCCTGTTCACATGGTAGAAACTATAAATAAACTTAAAAAAGTTACAAGAAGACTTGCGCAAGAACTTTCAAGAAAACCGACTGAAGAAGAACTTGCTGTAGAAATGGGCGTTTCTATTCCTAAGCTAAGAGAAATTGTAAAAATCGCTCAAGAACCTTTATCATTAGAAACTCCTATTGGAAAAGAAGAAGATTCAAGATTGGGTGATTTTATAGAAGATAAAGAAGCAGACGCACCAATTAAGACAGTAGCATCGGAACTTTTAAGAGAAGATTTGGCAGAAGTTCTCTGCACGCTTTCGCCTCGAGAGAGAGATGTTTTAAGGCTTAGATTTGGAATGGATGACGGTCGCCAAAGGACACTGGAAGAAGTAGGACAACTTTTTGGTGTAACACGTGAACGTATCAGACAAATTGAAGCAAAAGCACTGAGAAAGCTAAGACATCCAAACAGAAGCAAACGTCTAAGAGAATATGTAGAAAACTAATAAAAAACTCAGGATTTATTCCTGAGTTTTTTATAGCTGAATAAATCAAAACAAAATTATATTTACTCATTTTGTGCAAATATGCGTGTTTAATACTAATTACGTTCTATAAAAAACAAAAGCCGCAAATCTTTGCGGCATTAACTCGTTAGATAAAGGAGTGGAGGAGAAAATAAAGAAAAGAGATTATACTTGTATATACCACAGTATATATTTTTTATAACACATAGCATTGAATATTGTTACAAAAGTTAATAAAAATAGTTTGCGATTCTTTTACTTGTCTGTTCTTTGATGTATAATTAGGTAACCACGGGAGGGTTTTACGTATGATAAATATAGCGGTATGTGGTGCAAATGGAAAAATGGGACAACAAGTTATAAAAGCTGTAAATGAGGCTGATGATATGACGGTTGTCGCAAGAATTGATATAAACAATGGTGAGTTTGCGACTATAAAGGATGCAAAAAATTCAGTTAACATTGATGTTTTGGTGGATTTTACACAACCAAAATCAATATATGAAAATGCATTATACTGTTTAAATAACAATATAAATATTGTTATAGGTACAACAGGTCTAAGTGATGAACAGATCGATGAGCTAGAAAAACTTTCCGGCAAACAAAATACAGGCTGCTTTATTGCTCCTAATTTTTCAACCGGAGCTGTTTTAATGATGAAGTTTGCACAAATAGCGGCAAAATATTTTAATAACGCTGAAATTATAGAACTTCATCATAACCAAAAAAAAGATGCACCCTCAGGAACTGCGATAAAAACTGCTCAATTGATGGCAGGAGTAAATGACAATTTAGCGGCAGGAAATTGTGTAGAGACAGAAACTATAAACGGTGCAAGAGGAGCAAATTCTTATAATAACATTCATATACACTCAGTGAGAATGCCGGGTTTTATGGCTTCACAAGAAGTTATATTTGGTTCAAATGGTCAAACTTTAAAAATAAGACACGATTCAACCGATAGAGAATGCTATATGGATGGAGTATTAAGAGCTGTAAGATACACAAATGAACACAAGATTTTTGTATATGGTTTAGATAATATTTTATGAGATTATAGACGTAAAGAGAGGTAAAATGAGAAAACCAAGAATAGCAATCTTAGGAGCAACAGGTGTTGTAGGCAGAGAAATTACAAAAATTTCAGAAGAACTTAATATTGAGTACGAAAGTATAAAATTTTTATCAAGTGCAAAAAGTGCTGGATCAAAAATAAATTTTAAAGAACAAGAATATGTTGTAGAAGAGGCGAAACCTGAAGTTTTTGACGATGTAGATATAGTTATGGCCTCAGCAGGAGGTTCAACCAGTAAACTTTTTGCCCCTGAAATTGTTAAACGCGGAGGTATGATTATTGATAATTCTTCTGCATATAGAATGGAAAAAGATGTTCCTTTGGTAATAGCAGGTGTGAATGATGAAGATTTAAAATGGCACAGTGGAATTGTGGCTAATCCGAATTGTTCTACCTCTCAACTTATGCTGGTGCTTGAGCCTTTGAAAAAATTTGGAATTAAAAGGCTTATTGTCTCTACTTATCAATCTGTATCTGGTGCAGGACTTGCTGCAATGAACGAACTTCGCGATGATACAAAAGCACGTCTTGAAGGTAAACCGTTTGAAAATAAGTGTTTTAAAAAGCCGATTTCGTTTAACATTATTCCGCAAATAGATGTGTTCTGTGAAAATGGTTATACCAAAGAAGAAATGAAAGTTGTAAATGAAACGAGAAAAATTTTGCACCTCTCTGATGATGTAAAAATTTCTTGTACAGCAGCAAGAGTACCGGTATTTAGAGGCCATTCCGAAGCAGTAGATATAGAATTTGAAGAAAACGCCGGCATGGTAACACCGGCAGAAGTTCGCTCTATTTTGGAAAATGCGTACGGAGTAAAAGTTATAGATAATCCTGATAATTTTGAGTATCCGACAACGCGTGATGCAGACGGTGTAGATCCTGTATTTGTAGGCAGAATTCGTCAGAATTTGGCATTTGATAACGGTATTTCATTGTGGTGTGTTGCAGATAATTTAAGAATAGGAGCAGCTTTAAATACTGTTAGAATTTGCAAAAAAGTAACAGAAATGGGTTTATACAGAGGAGCATAATTGGGAAAAATAGTTTCTAAAGATGAAATAATAAAAATAGTTAGAGAAGGTCAAAACCAAGGAAAGACTTTTGCTGCAACAAACGGATGTTTTGATATTTTACATGTCGGGCATGTAAGATATTTACAAAAATCTAAATCATTTGCAGATTATTTGATTGTAATGTTAAATTCAGATAGCTCAGTAAAAATGCTAAAAGGCGATTCAAGACCTATTAATAATGAAAATGACAGGGCAGAATTGTTAACAGCTTTATGTTGTGTTGATTATGTGGTATTATTTGAAGAGGTATCTCCTGCAAAATTACTTGAGGAAATAAAACCGGATATTTATACAAAAGGTGCTGATTACACATTGGAAAAGCTTCCGGAGAGAGAAGTTGTTGAAAGAAATGGTATAAAAGTTGAGTTTATTGAATTTGTAGAAGGTAAATCAACTACAGGGATTATAAATAAGATTAATCATTAATATAAGGAGTTAAATATGAAAACTTTTACATTGGAACAAATTGCTCAAATTACAGGTGGAATGCTTACAAAAGCAGAAGATGCTCAAATTACAAAAATAGCACCGCCGCTTTTGGCAGATGAATCAACACTTGCACTTGCACTGGGAGAGGATGAAATTACGAACCTTTCTTCTACAAAAGCTAAGGCAGCTTTGGTTCCATTGGGAGTGAATATTGACGGCTTTTCAACTATAGAAGTAGAAAGACCACGTTTGGCAATGATGAAGCTAATAACAATGTTTTATGAAGAACCTCATGTTAATAGCGGTATTCACCCAACAGCGGTTGTTCATCCGACAGCAAAGTTGGGGCAGAATGTTTCTTTAGGACCAAATGTTGTGATAGCGGAAAATGCTGTAGTTGGAGATAATACAAAAATTCTTGCAAATGGTTATGTTGGAAATGAAGCTGTTATAGGAAGCGATTGTTTCTTTCATCCTGGAGTAAATATTGGTGATAGAGTGAAGGTCGGAAATAAAGTTATTCTCCATCATGGCGTATCACTGGGTGCTGATGGGTTTAGTTTTGTAACCGAAAATCCTAATAATATTGAACAAGCAAGAAAAGATGGTGAAATTAAAGAAAATAATGTAGAACAAGTTATATTCAAGATACCTTCAATTGGATCAGTAATAATAGGTAACAATGTTGAAATAGGTGCAAATACTTGTATAGACAGAGGTACTATAGAAAATACAATTGTAGGTGATAATACTAAAATTGATAACCTCGTAATGATTGGTCACAATTGCCGTATTGGTAAAGGCTGTATGATAGTCTCTCAAGTTGGAATAGCAGGCAGTTGTGTAATCGGTGACAGAGTTGTAATAGCAGGTCAAGCTGGATTGGCAGATCATATTTCTATTGGAGAAGATACAATTATTGCAGCACAAGCCGGTGTTACAAAGAGCTTCCCAGCTAAATCAATTGTTGTAGGTTCACCTGCTGTACCAAGAAAAGAATTTATTAAACAACTTAAAATTATGAAAGATGCAGGCGACTTGATTGCAAAATTTAAAAAGTATGAACCGCTTTTGAAATCTTTTGAAGATAGTGTAAAAGAAGAGGCTAATGTTTAAGCGAGGAAACATTCTTTAAGTCATGGTTACAATAAAGACAGAGATTGAAACATCAGGTAAATCATTAATGAAAAACCGCAATTGCGGGGTTTTAATAAAACCTTCGAGGGGCGGTAATATAAGAATATTTTCAAAAGGTGCAGATAATCCATTTAATATTTGCATTGAAAATCTCTATTCTACTGATCATTGTGTGACTTTGTGCAGTAAAGAGCACAGAACTTTGTTGGGTGATTATAAATACAAGGTAATGTTATGCGAACATTTTATTGCGGCCTGTGCTATATGCGGTATAGATTCTCTTGATGTTTATTTATCTGAGACGGAAATGCCTATTTTTGACGGAAGTTCAAAAGTCTGGGTGGATTTATTTAAAAAAGCCGGTATTGACGGAGAAAACAAAGATTTTTATACAGTAAGTGAACCTGTATATTATTTGAACGGAAAAACAAGCTTGGTGATTCTTCCGGACAAAGAATTACGTATTACATATGCTGTGAATTATGACCATCCGGATTTACATAATCGCTGGGTAACTATGGATAATAACAATTTGGATGAAATTATTGAGGCACGTACTTTTGGTTTCTATAAAGATTTAAAAAAATATCAAGCACTGGGATTTGCAAAAGGTGTAACAATAGACAATACAGTGGGCTTAAAAGATGTAGGTTATACAACGGAACTTCGTTCTGAAGCAGAACCTGTTAAGCATAAAATTTTAGATTTAATCGGTGATTTATATTTGACAGGAGTATCACCTCTTAATATGAAGGTGCATATTTTAGTTAAAGAAGCAGGGCATGCAGTACATGCAAAAGTTGCGCAAATGCTGAAGCCAAAATTGATAAAGATGTAGTTAGATAAGGAGATATAAATGATGACAGAAGAAGTTTTAAGTTTCGATATTATGCAGATTATGGAAATGATTCCACACAGATATCCGTTTTTGTTAGTAGATAAAATTACAGAATGTGTACCCGGTAAATATTCAAAAGGATACAAGAATTTGACAATGAATGAGGCATTTTTCCAAGGACATTTCCCTGGAAATCCGATAATGCCGGGCGTGTTACAATTGGAAGCATTGGCACAATGTTCTGCTCCGATATTAATGTGTTTACCGGAATACAAAGGTAAATTGGCGCTATTTGCCGGAGCAGATAATGTAAGGTTCAAAAATATTGTTCGTCCTGGTGACAGACTGGACATGGAGATTGAACTACTTAAATCAAAAGGTCCTGTTGCCAAGTGTCATGCAGTTGGTTTTGTAAACGGTAAAGTTTGTATAGAAGCAGACATGACTGTTGCTATGAAATAGTATTTATAAATATTTATTGATAGTAAGAAGCTGATTATATAATCAGCTTCTTATTTCTACATTTTTTCTAATAATACAATTGCTTGTGCTTCAATTGCATTCCCTTCGCCAACAGAATCAAGATGTTCTTTTGTTTTGGCTTTTATTGAAATGTTTTCTAATGTTAAATTTAATGTTTTAGCAAGAACTTCTTTCATCATAGGAATAAATGTCATCATTTTTGGAGCTTGAGCGATAATATTTGTGTCCAAATTGCTAATCATATAACCTTTTGAATTCACAATTCCGTATACTTCTTTTAAAAGTTCAATGCTATCAGCATCTTTGTATTTGTTGTCGGTATCAGGAAATAATGTACCTATGTCGGGGAGGGCTAAAGCTCCCAAAAGAGAGTCAATAATTGCATGAACGAGAACATCAGCATCGGAGTGTCCTAATAAACCTTTTTCATAAGGTATAAGAACCCCGCCTATTATAAGTTTCCGTCCTATTTCCAATCGGTGAATATCATAACCTATACCTATTTTAATTTTCTTATCAGTCATAACAAGCTCCTAAATATAATTATAATAAAAACAATAAAAAAAAACTCATCTTAACAAAACTTAACAAAAAGAGGAGCAAAAAGGCAATTTTTTGAAGCTTATATACTTTATATATATGTAAGAGATAATCAAGAGAGATAAGAGTATGTTACAACAGAGAGATGCAATCGAAAGAAATAAAAAA
>CADCNZ010000089.1 GCA_902802935.1 uncultured bacterium
CGAAAAAATTATTTCTGAACACGCCGGTAAAATTGTCCATGCAGGAGAATTAGTAATCTCAAAAGTTGATGTGACAGCTGTTCAAGACGGAACAGGCCCTCTTACGGTTCAGGAATTCAAGAAACTCGGAAAAACAAAACTATATAATCCGGAAAGAACTATTCTTTTTATCGACCACGCTTCTCCCAGTCCGAGAAAAGAACTTTCTAACACCCATATGGTTCTTAGAGAATTTCATAAAGAATACGGTGCAGTCCTTTCTGATACAGGAGCAGGAGTTTGTCATCAAAGGTTAGTAGAAACATTTGTAAACCCATGTGAAATTCTAATCGGAGCTGATTCCCATACTTGTACATCAGGCGCTCTCGGAGCTTTTGCAACAGGCATGGGTTCTACTGATATTGCTGTCGGTATGGCACTTGGTAAAACTTGGCTAAAAGTTCCTGCCACATTCAAAATTGTAGTCAATGGTAAGTTTAAAGACGGAATTTGTTCAAAAGATTTAATGCTGCATCTTATCGGTATGATTGGAGCAGACGGTGCTACATATAAAGCTTTAGAGTTTACTGGTGACACAATTGAAAATATGTCAATGTCAGAAAGATTTACTCTCGCTAATATGGCAGTCGAAGCCGGCGCTAAATGCGGACTCTTTATAGCTGACGACAAGACAAAAGCGTTCCTTAAAGAAAGAAGGAGAGAAGATAAATTCAGACAAATTCTTCCTGACTCTGATGCAGAATATGAAAGAATTATTGAAGTTAATGCAGAGGATGTTCCTCATACGGTTTCCTGTCCGCATACGGTTGATAACACTAAAGGGGTAAATGAATTAGCTAATGTGAAAGTTAATCAGGTCTATGTCGGAACTTGCACAAACGGACGTATTGAAGATTTAAGAATCGTTGCAGAAATTTTAAAAGGAAACAAAGTTCATCCTGATGTCAGAATGTTAATCTGCCCTGCATCAAGAGATGTTTACAAGCAGGCACTAAAAGAAGGTTTAATAGATATTTTTGTAGACTCAAATGCTTCAATTTTACCTCCTGGGTGCGGGCCTTGTGTAGGAGTTCATGCAGGAATTCTCGGTGATGGTGAAGTTTGTCTTGCTACTCAAAACCGAAATTTTCAGGGCAGAATGGGTAATACTAAAGGCTTTATTTACTTAGCTTCACCTTATGTTGCAGCTTACACAGCATTAAGAGGATATATTTCAGCAGATTAAATTTTTCTGTGAAAGAGAGGGAATTATGAATTTATTATTGTTAAAACAAATATCTGTTATAAGTGCGTTTATGGGGGTTGTTGGGGGCACAATTGCTTTAATACCGCCTTTTACTCTCATTATGCTTTTGTCTGCATTTATTTTTCCGGCTATTATTGTGCTTGTGTATTTAAAGAAAAATGATTTGATAGGAATTATCAATACAAGAGAAGGTGCAATATTTGGCGCCATTATAGGCTTTGTTTCTTTTATAGCATCTTTTGTTATATATGCTCCTGTTAGTGTCATACTTGCATGGATTGTCAAATTGATTTCCGGAGCTTTCTATATTCCAGGATTTTTAAGACTACTTCCTTTTGATATGGGTACTATAATTGTATTACTATTTTCTGTAGTTTTCCTTGCTGCAATAAGTGCTATATTTAACGGATTTTGGGGACTAGTTACAGCTTATGTATTTGAAATAATTACCGGAATAAAAAAGGAAAATAATGAAAATACAAGTATTGATTTTGAAATAAAGTAGAGCAAGGGGTATATATAGGGGTAAATTATCAGAAATAACCCAAACAGTAAATTACTTCAAAATTAGAGAGGTGAAAAATGGCATTTGAATCAAAAATCAGACCTATTTATTGGGAAAACGGTGTGTCTAAAATGTTAGACCAAACAATAATTCCTTATGAATACAAATATGTTGATATTACAAGCGGTCAGCAGATGTTTGACGCGATAAAAACAATGATAGTAAGAGGTGCTCCAGCAATAGGAATCGCAGGTGCTCAAGGTGTCGTTCTATACGCTCAAGAAGGCAGGGGGGGTAAATATAAGGATATTGGCGAATTTAAGAGCTGGTTGACAGAAAAAGCCGACTATATGGCAACCTCTCGTCCTACAGCAGTTAACCTTATGTGGGCTTGTGCAGAACAGAAAAAAGTTATTGAAAATTCAACCTCCGACATAGAAGGTTTAATAAAAGAATTAACCGATAAAGCTATTGAAATTGAGCTTGATGATATTGAACGCTGTAAAAAAATCGGTGACTTTGGTGCCGAAGTTGTACCAAAAGGTGCAACAATCCTAACTCACTGCAACGCAGGTGCGCTTGCTACAGGCGGTTACGGAACAGCTCTTGGCGTTGTTCGTTCTGCTTATGACAAAGACAACACAATCCAAGTTTTTGCAGACGAAACCCGTCCTCGTCAGCAAGGTGCAAGACTTACAACTTTTGAGCTTGCAATGGACGGAATTCCTGTAACATTGATTACAGACGGAATGTGTTCATATTTTATGAACAAAGGGATGATTGATATGGTTGTTGTAGGCGCAGACAGAATTGCTGCAAACGGTGATGCCGCAAACAAAATCGGGACATATACAGTAGCCATTGCAGCAAAATACCATAATATTCCGTTCTACGTTGCAGCTCCTTTATCAACAATAGATACCTCTATAGCGACAGGCAAAGAAATCACTATTGAAGAGCCTTCACACGAAGAAGTTACTCATATAAACGGAAAACGCATTTGCGCAGAGGGTATAAATATTATTAACCCGGGGTTTGATGTAACTCCGCACGAATTGATTACCGGAATAATAACCGAAAAAGGGATTTTAAGACCCGATTATAATAAATCAATTTTAGAAGCATTTAAAAAATAAAAGGAGTGTTTATGAAAAAGATTTTTATTATTACGATTTTGCTAAGCTTTTTGTCAGTAAGCTCTCCTGTTTTAGCAGGAACTCACGGTGTAAACGGAAATGTAAGCGGACGTTCTGTGGGAGCAGGTTTACTATCACTCCTTATATGGCCTGGGATTGGGCAAGCTGTTAACAATTGCAGCTATGAAAAAAATGTAACTCATGCCGTTTTAGGTTTAACAGGTATATTCAGGATTTGGTCTTGCTATGATGCTGTTGTTGACAGAAAAGGCGGAGTTTGGAAAAATAGAATATAATTATCAAATTTTATAAAAAAACAGGTCATTTAAAATGACTTGTTTTTTAATACATACAACTTTTTATGGCTTCCATCATGGATTCCGGATTGGCTATATTTTTACCAGCTATATCAAATGCCGTTCCATGGCTTGGAGATGTTCTTATTATATCCAAGCCTATTGTCATATTGACGGTCTTTTCCGATGCAACTGTTTTAATCGGAATCAAACCTTGATCGTGATAGCAAGCAATATAGCAATCATAAGGGACTTTGTCGCCTTTCAAATAATTTTGTACTCCGCTTACAAACAACGTATCGGCAGGCAAAGGGTTGGTAATGTTAATCCCTCTATTCCTTATAGCTTCTATTGCAGGAACCATTATTGTTTCTTCTTCTTTACCCAATAACCCGTTTTCGCCTGCATGCGGATTAACAGCACAGAGTGCAAAAGAAGGCTTTTTAATATACAATTTATTCTGAAAATAACTTCTCAATCTCTCGACCTTCTCTATTATCATTTCTTTTGTTAATGTTTTAGACACGTCTTTTATTGGTATATGACGTGTTAACAGTAAAACTCTAAAATCTTTTGATACAAATAGCATTTCTGCTTTTTGTCCGTCACGAGCAAGAAAATGTTCCAAAACTTCTGTCTGTCCGCTATATTTATGTCCAGCAATATTCATTGCTTCCTTTGAAGTTGGTGCAGTAACTATGTATTTAGGTTTGATTTCACAAGCCTTTTGGAGAAGTCTAAATGAAAAATCACCGGCTTCTTTTGAAACTTCTCCCGGTCTTATTTTTGCATCATAATCTACGTCTATAATTTCATAATTATCCTGCAGTTTACCATATTTATTTAACACTTTTGAATTCGTTATTATGACAATATCCCGAGTTGGTAAATTTAACAAATTTAAAGCTTTGATTACTATTTCAGCACCAATCCCATTCGGATCTCCTGTTGTAATTGCAATTTTATTTGAATAACTTTCCATGTTTATACCTCGTGACACACAAAATAGTTTAATATATCTATCAATGTTTTGGTATTTCCTAAATTGCCTGATTTTGTAACTATCCATCTGTTATTTATATCAGAACAAAGTGATATTGCCGGAGCAACTTCATCAACAAGTGTTAGTTCTTTTGATTCAATTTTAGAGCAACATTTATAGGAAGTTTCTCCTCCCAATGTTATTAAAATAACTTGTATTTCATCCAATACCCTCTTTGTCAACTCTGCCAGAAAATCCGTTATCATAACCGCAAGTTTTTCTCTTGTTAATTCTGCAGATAAAGAATCGTCGCTAAATCCGTCAAAGTTAGTTATTAAATGTGATGTGTGAACACAGACATTAACACCACTTTTCAAGTTCGTAATAATTCTTGAAACAAGTTCATCATCGATTCCGCAAACAATATCTCTTGTTTCGAGAGGAATAAAATTAATATTGTCAAAATCATCTGACTGTTCTAACTTTGCAATTTGTTCTGCTGTTATTTGAGTAGCTGTTCCTGATACTATAAACTTTGGCAATTTTTCTACTTTTACAATACCGTCATTCAAATTCCATTTTTTTGTCTCGGAATTCTCTATGTCAGAAAGCCATATTTTACCCATCACCTGTGCTCCTGCAGCAGTTCCTGCCGGCAAAATATTTTTATCACATTTATTTATAGCAAGAGCTATTTGTTCTATATCAGTTATTGATGTCGAATCTGCAACTATCAGTTTCTTACCTTCTCTAATCAACTCATTAATTTTTAATAGTATAGGCCCTGCACCGTTCATAACTGTTTTTAAGTCTATCACTCCAACAAGTTCTTTTTGAGAATCTTCCAATTGACTTGCCAGTAAAGTCGGTATATGAGATTCTAAAATTGGAGAATGCGGATCCATTGCAATTTCTGTTCTTCCAATTGGTATACCCTTTAAAAGATGGTACCCGCCAACCGTTATTCGTCCTTCTTGAGGAAATGCCGGTATAATTATAGATGCATCAAAATTTAAAAATTCCAACATTGTTAATGTTTCTGCGGCAATATGTCCTCTTAAAGTAGAATCAATTTTTTTGTAATAGTATTCAAAAGAAAAATTTTCAGCAAAAATTTTCACAGTTTCTTTAACTTTTACTATAGCATCTTCTTCTGAACAATTTCTTGATTCTGACGATATTGCCCACACTTCCGCATAATTATTTTTATCAGGGAGAGTTGCTTTTTCCAACAAAATCTTAGTCTTTGCACCCTGTGTATGAAATTGCAGAGCTGTATCATTAGCCCCTGTCAAATCATCAGCAATAATTCCTACTAAATCCGTAAAAATCATAATTAAACAAATTAAGTAACACGTATTCAGCAAACATTTTTTGCATAGATAAAATTACTTAATTATAAATCCCCCTATCCTTCAGCATCTTTTTTGGAACCCAATAATCTGACCTGATTTGCTATAACCAAAAAGCGTTCTCTTTCTTCACCCGTTTGGTCAGTCCATTTGCTTATTGAGATTCGTCCGTCTACTACAACTTGACGTCCTTTTTTAATATATTCTCCTGCGAACTCAGCCTGTTTGTCCCATACTTCTATATTATACCAGTCTGTTACTTCAGCCTTTGTTTTAGAATCCCATCTGCCAACTGCTAAAGAAAATGTTGTTTTGACTTTTCCTGATTCAAAATACTTTATTTCAGCATCTTGACCTGCTCGTCCTATGATAGTTGCAGTATTCATTTATATCTCCTTTTTTGTCTGCCTTAAAATAAATTATAGCATAAAATATATTAACTATTTTAAATATTGATCAACCCAAGATTTTATAAAACTAATTAATGATTTATCTTTTTTAAGCATAATCATACCGGATGAACGAGATTCTGAAATATAAATTGCAAATTGTGATTGTGCAAATTTTTTCAAATATTCTTGGGCATTTTGTCCTTGTGTATCACCGTCACCCGATATAGTTAGAATATCTATATTATCCAATTCTGCAAGTTTTACCGGAATATAAAGTCCTTTTGTGCTGACTACCGGAGATAACATAACTATTGTTTTTGGTTTATATGCAATTTTATTAGCAACAAGAATTCCTGTGCTTGCACCGATATCAGAACCTACAATTGCCCAATTATTAAAAAATTCTTTTTTATTATCACTTTTCACTTGTTCAATTACTTTTATTACATCAGTCGGATATTTTGAGTAAGCTGTGTTGGTCATACTTTTCCATGACAATCTTACGAGTTTTGAGTTATAAACACTTGCCCCGTGCCCTCTAAGATCAATCTTCAAAACAGCATAACCGTTATCTAAAAATTCTTCCGGTAAACCTTCCCACCACTCAGATGAATACCCTAGCGAATGAAGAAATACAACTGTAGAATATTCCTTTTGTTTGCTTTTCGGGTACTCCAATGTTGCACACATGCTAAAACCGTCTGTTGTAAGCACCTTCATGTCTTTTTTTACAGTCTTTTCCGGCGCTGCAATTGATGCATTTATAAAAAACAAAAATAGTGTTAAAATAATAGTTAATCTTTTCATACAAACATTATACCACATAAAGGTTTTTGTTACAATTCTTAATATAAAAGTCAATTATTTACCAAAGATATACTTTATATATATAAGAATAAAATTAAGGAGAGCTATGTCTATAGTCATTGATGCTAATATGAAACTATTTGCGGATAGGATGAATATCTCTTCCTCAAGAATGATTCAAGATTACGGTTTAAAAACAGTAGATGAAATCATTCAGGCAGAGGCAGCTAAAGGCAATCAACAAGCTATTAATTATGCAAGAGAGCTATATAACTCGCCTGCTAAACTTATTAATGTTTTTAAACTCAATGATATTGAAAACAAATTTGTAATACTTCACAAAATGGACGAGAATACAAGACTAAAAATACTTCCTCTTTTAGACAAAAATGACCTTGTTATGGGATTATATTTTTTCACTCAGGAAAAGTTATTAGAAATATTAAAAGAGGTTGATATAGCTGAACTTGTAAATGTTGTACTTGGAGCATTTCCACTTCCTGATATAATTTCTATGTTTACGGAAGATGATTTAGCAGGCTTTTTCCAAAGCGACAAATTAGATAAAAACGATGTTGTAAAACAAATGCAAGCATTACCTCCCGATGTAATGATAAAATTTATAGAAGGAGTTACCGGACGCCCATCAAAAGAAACAAATCCGGAGGATTTAATAAATTCAATTGCTGCACTTCCGGATGATAAATTCAGAGATTTTATGTCTTCTATAGATCCTGATGTTCAAAGACAGTTAACTTTTCAGCTGACAAAAGATAATTTAGAGTATTTACAGCTATTTAATCCGCAAACTTATGTAAATATGCTTGGCACAATGATGAAACAAGATATGGTAAAACCTATGATTAATTTGGAAAAAGAAACTCTTGTTTCTATAAATTCTTTACTTCCTGATGATTTAATGGCAATTGTCGGAGCTCAAGTAGATACAAAAATGTTTGCTAATTTTCTTTTAGACGGTCATTTGGAACTTTTAGAAGAAGCTCTTATGATTTAAAAACGGCTCTTACATAGTAATTATCATCATTTGTCAATTTATTTATTAAATTTGGCATTATATTATTTTGTTTTATTATTTCAGCGGTTTTTTCACGAATTGTGTATTCTTTTTGTGCTGCGCTTTTTGCTAAAATTTCTTCTAAATCATGGTTATTTGCATATTGAGCAAAATTAATAAGAGTTTCCAAACACCAATAAAGCTTAAATAATTGTTTATTTATAACATATTTTTTGTCTCGAAAAATAAATTTATCCAGCTCTGATAACGCTTCTTTTGCATAATTAATAATGTATTTTGTGTAATCGTCTCTAAAAATTTTGTATTGTTTTAAAATATTTGCCGTATCAACTATTATTCTGCATATATTACCATTAATATCAATTGTTGCATTTGAAAAAACTTCAGAAGAAATACCTGCAAAAATTTTTGCAGCAGATATATCTTCCTTTATAATTCTGTTTATAGTAAGAGCCGCAGCTTCACGGATTTTTCCGTCACATCCTGTCAAGTTTGAGAGCAAAGCGATTGCATCTTCTTCCGTTTTTACAAAATCAAATTTTAATGCTGCAATCTGTTTTTCCGCAACTGTACCTTCTCGAAGCAACTTCAGCAATTCCTCATGTGAAAAAGTTTTATCACACAAATTACAAGCTTCAGCAAAGTTTTTATCTAAATTTGTATTCAAATTTTCCATTTTATACATACTGTATCCAATCTTACCACAATGTTCAATGTTTTTGGAGCATAAAATAGTTTTAATGAAGGATAAATAAGAAAGTATTATGTGTAAAATATATAGTTAGGAGAAGCTATGAACATGTTGAAAAATATTATAAATAAGATTTTATTATTTGAAAAAGAACCGCAAAGAATAGGACTTTCTCAATTCAAAGAGCCTGTAACAATTAAGGCAAAACCAGCTCCTTCCATAAAAAATAAAAATGTTAAACTGTCTGACTTGATGCGCAGAGCAAGCTAATGGACAGGTGTAAATTTAAAAACAGAACTGCCACTCTAAGCTCGTCAGTAATTTAGAATTTCATTAAATCAATTGCAATGCAATACTTGGAGTTTGGTTAGCAGTTGCAAGCAGTGTTGCTGATGCTTGCTGAAGTATCTGCTGCCTAATGTATTCTGAAGATACCTGCGCAATATCCGCATCACGTAAAGTAGAACGTGAAGATGTCAGATTGTCTATGGATACACCGATTGAATCAAGAGCAGATTCAAGACGGTTATATGCAGAGCCAAGTTGAGTCTGTTTTTCGGAGACTTGAGATAGTAAATCATCAATTTTTCCGAGCGCGCTTCGCGCGCCTTCACTAGTCGAAACATTTATATACATTTCAACACTAAACCCTGTATCAATAGCTATTCGTGAATTGCCATCACCTGTAATCCCTACTTGAAGAGTACGTTCATTTAATTCCGGTGCATCCGGATTAGTAAGACTGCCCTGATATTCACCCTGCACAGCAGGCACATTTGAACTTCCGGTATAGAGGGAATTATTTATTGTGAGATTTAGTCCGGATACATCTTCCCCTATTATATCTGCATACGTTTGCGGTGTAAAGCTTAACCCTGCTGCTCTATCAAGCGCACTAACCACTTCTCCTGATGCATAACAATTTGTGATTGAACCTGATATTCCGCCCATTATACCGCCTGCTACACAAAGATAAGATCCATATTCACAATTATTCTTGACTTTCCCTTTTGAAAAAGAATTTGATATATCAACATCAGCTAATGTACGATCGTAGTTCGTATAAATGCCAGCTCCTATCAAACCGCCACAAGCAAGCCAAGCGCTCGCATCTATATCTATATCAGACCAGCAGTATTCCATCTCACCAGTCATAGCTCCGACTAACCCGCCAGTGAAATATGATTCACCCCTAATAGAACCTCCATCTGCGTAGCAATTGCTCACCATTAGATTCTCCCCCATCAATACTAGCGGAGAATCACCATCTGTTATATTAGTATTGATTAACCCGAGATTTTTTATTGTTGAATTTTCAACATCACCGAACAAACCGCCGTTCAAATTTGATATAGTATGACCGTTACCGTCAAAAGTTGCATTTTTAAAACCTGTAGACAATAATGAGCCTCTTTGAATGGATTCTCCCGCCATATCAATATCTGCCCCAAGAATAAATGTACCGCCATCTATTGGATCCATATCTGACAATCTGAGCAAATCAGCTTTTGATGTTATTGCATATGTGCCAGAAGAAATTGACCTAACACTTCCATCCAACTCTGATACTCTTGTATATCCCGACACATCAATTTCTTGTACATCTTTAAGAAAGCCTTTTGAATTAGGTATCAAAGTTTCCACAGGAGATTTTGAAGCTCCCTCAAAAAGTTGAATTCCGTTATACTCAGTATTTGCAATTATACGTCTTATTTCAGTCATACGTGCATCTGCTTCGTTCTGAATAGCCTGCAAAGATTGAGCACCGTATGTTCCGTTAGCAGCTTGTTCTGCCAAATCTCTTATACGCTGAAGATGAGTTGAGATTAGGTCTAAGCTATCCGCTGCAGTTGATATCAAATCCATTCCCATTGCACTATTTTCTTGTGCTACCTCATATGAAGACAGTTTAGATGACATATTTCGTGCAATTGAATAATTGGCAGCATTGTCACTTGCACGGTTAATTTTATACCCTGTCGTCATACGCTCTATAGCTGTATTGAGAGCGTTTGTGGATTTGTTTAGATTCGATTGAACTATAAGTGATTGGAGGTTTGTATTTATACTAAGCATAAACACCTCCAAACAAGGCTTGTAGACCTGCCCCACTCCCAGAAAGCGCGACTACATAAGGGTTTGACAATGCCAAACAACCTTTCTTGCATTCTATTTTTCCTATCAAACGAACGTAACATGTCTGTCCTTAGATAATTTGTACAAATCCTTACATGTCATACATTCCACATGTATAACATATTGTAACGACTTTATTTATAATTGTTACATTTATTTACACAATATCAAAAAAATTTTTTACCATTTTTATCTATAATATGCTTAATATTTTGTAAAAAAGCCTTTTTTTAATTAAATATTAGGTATAAAATAATATTATTCATCTATCACAAAATGAAAGGAATTACCAAATGGTACTGGAAATGACCTATCCACAGCTTGAAAAAGCTGTTAATCCGACTCACGATATAAAGCTTTTTGCCGGACGTTCAAACCCTAAGTTGGCGCAAGAAATTGCAGATTATTTGGGTACGACAGTCGGTCCTATGGTCATAAAAAACTTTGCGGACGGAGAAATTTACGTTCAAGTAAAAGAAAGTATCAGAGGTGATGATGTTTTCTTAATCCAACCGCTTTGCAATCCTGTTAATGAAAATTTGGTTGAGCTTTTAATCATGATAGATGCTTTCAAACGTGCAAGCGCAAAAAGTATAACTGCCGTTATTCCATATTATGGATATGCCCGTCAGGATAGAAAAACTTCCGGTCGTGAAGCAATTACCGCTAAATTGGTAGCAGATTTATTAACCACAGCAGGCACAGACAGAGTGCTCGCTATGGACTTACATACAGGTCAAATTCAAGGTTTCTTTAACATTCTTGTTGACCACATTTTTGCAGCTCCTATCATAGTTGACTATATCAAAAGCCTTGGCATAAAACCCGAAGATATGGTTGCAGTGAGCCCTGATATGGGTGGTGCAAACAGAACAAGATATTTTGCAAAAAAACTAGATTGCCCTATGGCCATTATTGATAAGCGCAGAGATAAACACAACGAAGCCATTGCCGCACATATTATTGGTGATGTCGAAAATAAAGTTTGTCTAATGTTTGACGATATTATTGATACAGCAGGCACTATTTGTGAAGCTTCAAAATTATTGAAAAGCAAAGGAGCTAAAAAGGTATTCGTAGGAGCTACGCACGCAGTATTTTCAGGTCCTGCTATTGATAGACTTAAAAACGCTCCTATAGAAGAGTGTATTGTTACAAACACAATTCCTTGGGCTAAAGAAGATTTACCCGATAACGTGAAACAACTTTCTGTAGCTCCTTTATTAGGACAAGCAATATCAAGAATCCACGACGACGAATCTGTAAGCTCTTTATTCGGATTTGAAAAAGAAATGAAAGTCTAAATTTTATATATCTTTTATTAGAGTGTCTATATCAACATCCAAAACATTAGCTATATCTAATAATTTTAGTATCGTTGGATTAATTTTACCGGTTTCTATTAAGCTTATAGAATTTCTTGAAATATTTGCAAGCTCTGCAAGACGCTCTTGAGATATATTTTTTCTTAATCTCTCGCTTTTGATATTAATTCCTAAATTTTTCAATCTATTTTTATCAGACATAGTTATATTTTCTTGTATTATTTATCGTTTTACTATATAATATATTTTATTTTTGAATATTATTATGTGCAAGAAAACACATGTCTTACATTTACAAAAAGAGCTGATGATATTCAGCCCTTTTATTATATAAGGGCAGATTACAATCTGCCCCTTACCGCGTTATACCTCATAGGATAAACCTATAAAACCCCGTTTTAAGGTGGGTAGCGCAGTACTTACATTATTAATATAAAAGATTTGAACTGCTTTTTCATTAGACTTTAGGCTAACAATAGTTATACTTTTCAGCTATTAAAAAAGTAGTATTTGAAAATTCAAATACTACTTTTTGTTTTATTTTATTTTTGGTAATTATTCTTCTGAACCAGCTGTTTTACCGTATTTTCTTATAGTAGAATTTAGCAGATTTTCATGATGCTTATCTCTGTATATTTGACACAACAATTTGTATGCGTGTTTGTTATACGGATTTTGCTTTAATATTGTTTCTAGTTGTTCTACTGCAGAATTTGTACGTTTTGTATAATAATCTATCAAAGCAGGAAGAACATCTGTCAAATCATTTGTATCTGTTGCTATTGCAATCTCTGCACAACTTTTTGCATTTGCATATTCTTCTGCGTCAAGATACATAACTGCAACTTCATAATATACTTCTGATTTGCTTCTTCTATCGCTTTTC
The DNA here is from genome assembly GCA_902802935.1 of uncultured bacterium. Lineage (GTDB taxonomy): Bacteria > Cyanobacteriota > Vampirovibrionia > Gastranaerophilales > Gastranaerophilaceae > CAG-196. The sequence goes on from CADCNZ010000089.1 coordinate 12,791, forward strand.
ATTTGTGCAACAGCTTGATATTCTTTAGCTGCCTTATCATATTCTGCACGTCTTCTGTATTGTTCTGCCAATGCTAAATGAGTAGCAATATCTCCTGCAACAACTTCGTCAAGATTCTTTGTATCGTTTGTTACAGGAACATTCAATGTTGAAAGAATCTCTGAAACTGTAAACAATTGTGCTTGCTCATCTGCTGTCAACGGAACATTTGTTACATCGGGTTTTACTGAATAAACAAGCCCTAATGTTTTTAAATCACGAGCTGTAATTTCAGTGTTAAATTTAGTTCCAATCGGATACATAACATCATATATACTTGTGCTCTTTCCTGTTAAACCTAACGAATGTCCTATTTCTTGCAGAGCTGATGAAAATAACTGTTTTGAATCTAAACTGTGATTCTTTTCATCTGTTTTATTAAATGTAATGGTAGAATCAACTATTTTTCCGCCGTTAATTGTAAATGCGTGAACACCTATTGATCTTTTGTTATCTGTATTTTTAAAGTAGCATTTCATATCTGCATCAGAAGCTGATTCAACAAAATCAAATTTCACAAGTCCTTCGCTTGCTCTTTCCCAAGCTTTGTATGCACTCATAACAACTTCTCTGTAATAACCAGGTACATCCGGAGAATCTTGTACGTACACCTGAAGAGGGAATGTTGATTTATTCCATCTTATTATCTTACCGCTTGATGCAACACTTCTGAAATAACTGTCTATAACCGCAGCCTTGATAGTTTTTTCACTCATTGATTTGTCATAACCAAGTGTTATTGCGTATGAATTTTTAAACATAAATTCAGGAGATTTTTTCTCTATATTATTGTTAATATTTAATAAAGATGCAGCTCCTGCCGCAATAATAAATGTGCAAATTACAATCTTTTTCATTTTTTAAGAGACCTCATTTTTATGTATTAACATTTTCATTATATTATAAAAACCGTAAAATTAAATTTTTGCGTTTACAAAATTATATTTTCTAAAAGACGATACTAAGGAATATGTCTTGAGTGCAGAATAAAGTTTAGCAGCTTTTGAATCTGACATTCCGCTCTCTCGCATTTTTTCAATAAATTTTTTTGCACCGGCAATTTTTTCTTCGTCTTTTTCAAAAATATTATTTATATAGTTTTGAAATTTATCAGCAGATTTATTACCGTATTTTGAATCCATAACAAGTCTGTATGTATTCAAATCTGAATATTCTTTCAAAGATATTTCATATTCTCCGTTTTTTAACTTTTGTAACGTTGTTGAATCAAGAACTGTTGGGAGATTTGCCATTTGTTCATTTATATTCTGCAAGCGTTCAGAAGCAATTATATCTTTATTTTTTGATGAAGACTGATTTAGTATGTCCTCCAATATTTTGGAACTTACACTTGAAATTTCTACCATATTCCTAATCCTTATGCCGCAATTATACAATAGACCTTAATAAAACACAATGTTTTAATAATAAACTTGCAAGATTCTATTTTTTAAGTTAAACTTTAAACATTAAGGAGGATATATGCACGAGTATGTATTCAAAATGAAAAAAGGGGATATTGAAATTGAACTGAAGTCTGACGACTTGGAATTTGTTGAGGAGCAGCTTAACAAATGGCGTGACGAACTTCTTCAAGACAATGCAAAATAGGTCTAATTCAATATGTCAACATATTCATTTAAAATTACAAAAGGTAAATACCAGCTTTCACTAACAACTACTGACCGAGATATGGTAGTCGATCAGTTTGCGTTGTGGGTAAATAAGGCCTCTTCATACGCATCCAAGAGTACCGGACGCGAAGGACGCGAAATCTTAAATTCCAGAATTGATACAGAAAAAGAAATTACGCAGAGAAGAATTGATGAACAATTAAAAAGGAATCCGCTTCCGGAGCCTGTTGAAAATGCAGAACCACAAATTCAGCAAGAAAAAGCAAATGACTTAGATGTGTTTTATGCTCCAAAAACAGAACAGGAAGCAGAAAACAAACAACCTTCATCCGGAAATGCAGATTTCGAAAACATATTGGATAAATCTATACAAACACCGCAAACAGAGCTTTCTTTTAAGCCAAGCCCTTCAATAAAAAAGGACAATGCTTTTTTGAATTATATCGGCACACGCAAAATAGAAAGAAAAATTGATTATTTACTTTTGACAGCATATTATTTTACACAATATGAGCAGAAACCAAGATTTACACTAAAACAACTGAACGCAAAATTGATGCAAAATTTGGCTGTAATACTTGATCACAGTGTTTTGCAAGAAGCAATCAACAGAGACTACATAGAATGTTTACCTGATTTAACAGGGGTTATTGGCGCCTCTGAGTACAGATTAACCGCATACGGTGAAAAAATACTGCTTGAAGAAGGCTAGCATATATTTATTTGTATAAAACCTGTTATACTACCCTCTTTACATAATCATGCATTAATAGTATGATTGTAATAGATTCGGAGGAGATTTTGACAGAGAAATTTAGGATATTAGGCGGAGAAACTCTAAAAGGAGAAGTATCTGTTGGCGGAGCTAAAAACTCAGTATTAAAGCTTATTGCGGCTACCATACTCGTAAAAGGAGCTACAAAAATTTATAATGTACCGCATCTTACAGATGTAGATATTATGCTTAATGTAATATCGGATCTTGGTGCACACTGTACCTATGACAGAGAAGAACAATCAGTTATCATAGACGCACACAATATCTCTTCTATCACTGCAAAGTACGAATTAGTTAGCAAAATGCGAGCTTCCTTTATTATACTCGGCGCACTAATGTCACGTTGCAAAGAGGCTATTGTAGCCCTTCCCGGCGGATGTGCCATTGGTGAACGCAGGGTAGACTTTCACATTAAAGGTCTTGAAGCTTTAGGTGCAAAAATCAAGATTGAAAATGGATATGTTCACGCTAAAGCATCTAAACTTGTAGGAACAGATATTTATCTTGATATACCGTCTGTTGGTGCAACAGAGAATCTTATGCTTGCTTCTGTGACAGCAGAAGGTTCAACAAGAATACAGAATGCTGCACAAGAACCTGAAATCGTTGATTTGGCGAATTTTTTAAACACTCTTGGTGCTGATATTGTTGGTGCCGGCACCTCTGAAATAATTATAAACGGGGTTAAACTTGACAGCCTGCATCCTGCTGAATATACTACTATCCCTGACAGAATTGAAGCCGGTACATTTATGGCAGCTATTGTTGCAACAAAAGGTAAGGCAATTATTAAAAATGTTTATCCTGCACATTTAACATTTTTTAACGATAAATTGATTAAAATGGGAGCAAGTATTAAACTTGTTGAACCAACCACAATAGAAGTAAGCTGCAGAAACCGGTTCAATTCTCTTAATTTTGTAACTCAACCATATCCGGGATTCCCGACTGATTTACAAGCTATTGCTATGACTCTATTAACAACTTCCAACGGTGTGGGAATAATAACGGAAAGCTTATACGAAAATAGGTTTATGCAAGTCCCTGACCTCAGAAGAATGGGGGCTGATATTCACCAAGACAGGAATCACGCTATTGTAAAAGGGGTTAAAAATCTAACAGGTGCAACTGTTGCTGCCAGCGACCTAAGGGCGGGCGCGGCTCTTGTTATTGCCGGATTGATGGCAAACGGTGAAACTATTGTAGAAAAATTACACCACATTGATAGAGGTTACGAAGATTTTGAATACAAACTTGCTAATTTGGGAGCTAAAATCAAAAGATTTGATGATGTATCTTTTAACGGAAATTCTGCAGATACCGCATCTTCTATTATTAATATAAAAGGAGGGGTATAATGAGTCCTGCATATAAAAGATGGTATGACCATGATCCTAAGCTTTTAGAAGTTATAGAATTACTTAAAAATTATCAGGATGAACTTAGAGAACATGCTGTAGTTTTTTTGGATAAACTGGAACAAAAGGTTTCCAAAGAAGCGTTAGATAGATTTTATGACTTAGTCAAACCGGTAAATGGCTCAAGATGGTATGACAAAGACCCTATAATATCAAAAACCGTTGAAATATTAAGAGTTGTTCCGCCTGAAGTTCAGGGTGCTTGTGCAGAGAGATTTATTGCCGCATTGAAAGATATGGGCATTGCTTATGAAAGCCCTAATTCATGAAATTAGAAAAAGCTTCGTTTTTTGAAAAACTCAATATAAATATAAAAAAAGAAAAAAGCTTTACATTAACCGGTTTAACCGGTTTTAGCAGATTGCTTCTTCTTAAATACATTAGTAAACTTTCAGGGAAAAAAGTTCTTTTTATAACATCCACAGAACAATCTGCTATAAAATATTCTGTAGATTTTGAAAGACTTTTTGATATACAAACAGAAGTTTTGTCATATCAAAATACTTCTCCGTATGAGCTTGTACAAAATAATTTGTACGATTATGAAAAACAAATAAGCGTTCTTTTAAAAACCCCTGATATCGTTATAGCGCCGGCAAAAGTCCTCTTGGAAAAATTTCCCTCCAAAGAATTTTTTGAAACAAATTCCATAAATTTTAAAATAGGCGACTCTGTAAAACAGCAAGATTTACTAAAAATGCTTACTGATTTGGGTTACAAACGATCAACCATGGTTTCTGATATAGGAGAGTTTAGCATACGCGGAGATATTGCAGATGTTTATACACTCTATGAAAATCCTGTTAGAATTGAATTTTGGGGAGATGAAATTGTTGATATAAGATTTTTTAACAACGAAACTCAAAAATCAACAGAAAAATCCGAAAGTATATGTATCAAACCATTATACAAATTTATTCTACCTAAAAATCCTCCTAACGAACTTTCTAATCAATTAAAAGAACAAATTTGTAATGAAGGCTATTTTGAGGGTATTAATGTATACCAATCTTATTTTAACCCTAATTTGGTATGTATATTTGATTATTTCTCAAATTATATAATTGTATTTGATGAGTTTGCTGAAATTTCAGGCAAATTAGAATTGGTTGACGAAAACTATGTTAATAATTACAATGAAGCACTGAAAAATGGTTTAATAGAACAGTTAGCAGAAATCAATCATTATACCGTTTCTGAAATAATACAAAAAATTGCAGGTTATCAGAAAATATTTTTAAACAACTTTCTTTCGGACGAGAATAATGAAGTTATAGATATTGATTCCAGAAATGTTCCGATTTTTGATGCAAATATGGATAATCTTACAAAGTTTATCAAGGAACACAATGATTTTGACATAACCATAGCAACAGATTTCCAAGAACGTGTAAAAGATGTTTTAAATTCTTACGGTATATTTAAAATTACATTTGTCAAAAATATCTCTTCACAAGGCACTGAGCTTAAAGACGGTAAAATATTACTGCTAACAGATAGAGAGCTTTTTAACAAAAAACAAAAAGAAATTCCGTCAAACAGAAAGAGAAGATATAAAGAAAAACCGGAATACATTGAAAATATTAACGACATAAAGGAAGGTGAATACGTCGTCCATTCTGTACATGGTGTCGGTATATATAAAGGACTTACAAAACAGGAATTAGACGGTCAGTTAAAAGATTATTTAACAATAGAATACGCTAACAAAGATAAACTGCACATTCCGGCAGAACAAATAAATATGCTATGCAGGTACAGAGGCTCCGGACAATTTAGGCCAAAACTGTCACGCATGGGTGGTTCTGACTGGGAAGGTGTAAAACAAAAAGTTAAAAAAGCAGTAGAAACAATTGCCTACGATCTTTTAAGATTATATGCCAGAAGAAAAATGACAAAAGGTATTGAATTTGCTCCGGATTCACCCATGCAGCTGGAAATGGAAGATTCTTTTGAATATATAGAAACTCCTGATCAAATAAAAGCAATTACCCAAATAAAGCAGGACATGGAGAGTTCAAATCCTATGGACAGACTCGTTTGCGGAGATGTAGGTTTCGGCAAAACAGAAGTCGCAATGCGTGCAATGTTTAAGGCTGTAACTTCTCTAAAACAGGTTGCCGTTATTGTTCCGACTACAGTATTAGCTCTTCAACATTATCAAACTGTTTCGGATAGATTTAAACCTTTTGGTATAAATGTTGAACTTCTCTGTCGTTTTCGCTCAACAAAAGAAAAAAACGAAACTATTAAAAACCTTGCAACAGGCAAATGTGATATAGTTATAGCAACTCATGTACTATTACAGGACAACATAGTATTTAAAGATTTGGGGCTGCTTGTTATAGATGAAGAACACCGTTTTGGGGTAAGACACAAGGAAAAATTGAAAGAATTTAGAGAAAATATTGATATCATATCAATGTCTGCAACCCCGATTCCAAGAACGCTTTATATGTCGCTTTCGGGAATAAAAGACATTTCCGTAATAAACACTCCTCCCCAAAACAGACTGCCTATCAAAACCTTTGTCGGAGAATACAACGAACAAACGGTTAAAAATGCAATCATCAATGAACTTGATAGAGATGGACAAGTTTTTTACCTTTATAACAGAGTTGAAACTATTGAAGAATTTAAGCTTCAACTTCAAAAACTTGTTCCTAATGCAAAGATTTCTGTCGGTCATGGGCAATTAAGCGAAAAGCAACTTGAAGATGTAATTATAGGTTTTGATAATCATGAGAGTGATATTCTTCTATGCACAACAATTATAGAAAACGGACTTGATATACCAAATGCTAACACTATTATTATCCACGAGGCTGATAAACTTGGACTTGCTCAATTATATCAACTTAGAGGACGCGTAGGCAGAAGTGAAAAACAAGCTTACTGTTATTGTTTTTACAAAAAAACAAAAGAACTTTCTCAAGAAGCAAAAGAAAGATTAAAAGCAATAAAAGAATTTACAACACTTGGAAGCGGTTATAGAATAGCAATGCGAGATGTTGAGATTCGCGGAGTTGGTAATATCCTTGGAACAAAACAACATGGTCATATGGTAAATGTAGGATTTGACACATATTGCGAGTTATTAGAAGAAACTGTTAACGAACTTAAAGGCGAAGTTATGAAAGCCAACAAACCAACTATTGTTGATATAAACACAACAGCATATATTCCTGATGAATGGGTTGGTTCAACAGAACAAAAAATGATCGAATATAAACGTTTAGCGGATGTTAAAAACGAAACAGAATTAAATTATATTGTTTCGGAATGGAAAGACCGTTTTTCAAGGATTCCGGATGAAGTACATAATTTAATAAAACTTATACAAATAAGGTTGAGCGCTACCGAATGCGGAATTTCTATAATTAGAGAGACCGGCTCACAAATACGTATCTATACACCATTTACACCATATGAGTGGAATATACTAAAACAAGGTTTGGATAAAGAGATTCTCAAAAAAATAAAATTTACAATTGCTCCAAAAAGTTGTGTTGACGGCAAATCAATAATACTTGTAGACACTGATTATCAAACATTTGAAGACATCTTTGAGACTTTAACAGGTTTGTTTTATAACATTAAAAAAATCGCTGACAACTATAAAAAATAGATATTGTTTACAATGCTTAATGTCTAATTAACATTTCATTTGGTTTCATGTATTATATAGATACAATAAGAAGGAGTATTAATATGAAAAAATTATTAGCTTGTTTGGCTATTTCTACAGTACTTTTTACCGGATGTTCTATTGGAAAGAATTCGGAAGGTATTATCAAAGTTAACGATACAGTTATTACAAAGGCTCAGTTTGATGAAGCATTCGACAAGAATGTCGATAAATCATTTCTCAAATCTTTTGGCGGGAGCAAGAATATAAACAAATCAGATGATGACCCTCTTTACAACATCTTTAAAGAGAAAATATCTAATGAACTTATTGTAAAAACTTTATTAGAGCAAGAAATTGCAAAAAGAAATATTACTGTAACAAAAGATGATTTAGACAATGAACTTAAAATGATTATTGATAAAGTCGGTTCAAAGGAAGAATTAAACACAATGCTTAAACAAAGAGGAATCTCTAATGATGCATTTATGCAAGATTTAAAAACTCAAGTAGAAATCAAAAAGCTTGTTAATTCTATTGAAAAAATTAATATTTCTGATGCAGATGCTCAAAAATACTATAATACTCATAAACAAGAGTTTTCTCACGGAGAACAAGTTAGAGCTTCTCATATTTTAATTTCTGCTGATACGTTGCAGATTATTCAAAAAATCAAAGAAAAAAATCCTAAAATTGATGCTACTGCACTAAACACTGAAGTTGAAAAACAAGTTGCCGCACAAAAAGCTAAAGCAGAAGAAATTCTTGCACAAGTTAAAAAGAACCCTGATAATTTTGCTAAAATTGCTCAAAAACAATCAGATGATAAAACTAGTGCTGTTAGAGGCGGAGAACTAGGATTTTTCCCAAAAGAAGCTATGGTGCCTGAATTTGCAAAAGCTGCATTTTCTATGAAACCTGATACAATTAGTGATTCTGTAGTTAAAACCCCATATGGTTTTCATATTATAAAAGTTACTGATAGAATGGAAGCCGGTTCAACTCCGTTTGCTAAAGTAAAAGATGAGCTTAAATTTTACTTGGAAACCCAAAAACAAATCGAAGTTCTTAAAAAATTCACAGCTTCTGCTATGAAAAATGCTAAGATTGAATATCTTGACTCAAGCTTCGATCCTGCAAAAATTAAAGCTAATGCAGTAAAACAGCAAGAAGTTAAGAAATAAAAAAAAAGAGAGCTTTAAAAGCTCTCTTTTTTTATTTTAAAGATTTGCACTTCCTTCATTTTTCATTTTATCAAGAGCTTGCTTTACACCTTCGTAGTTTCGGCAAAGTTTTACAACAAATTCTATTGATGCTTTGTCTTGTGTAATTGCATCTTTTAGCTGAAATATCTCGGATAACTGTAATTCTTTTGTATCTGAATCTGTGAATAAATATTTTTTTAAGAGTTCTTGAGAATTTCTATCCATGCCGGCAATCTTGTGCTTATATGCATACCAATTATAAAAATGATAGATAAAGTAATACTTATTAATTTCTCCTTCTGAGAGTATAAAATATTCAGCCGTTTTAAATTTTAGTTTTTGTTCAACTGCCAGAGACAAGTATATTGCTCTAAAACCTTTTGACGGGTATATTAATCCTTCATTCTCTCCGATTGGATTTAATAGTTTCGCAGCATCTTTTATTCTATAAACATTTGTTCCTTGATTTTTTATATATACAAGAATTTTCTCCGGTTCAAAATTATAATTTTTTAAAATTTGCGTAATTTCATCTTCAAGTCGATTTTTTTCAGTTTCGGCCATGGTATTCAGATCAAGGGTGCATCCTTTTCCAAAATGGCGTTTTCTCTTTGAAGTATTCTTTACTCCGATTGTCCTTGCAAGTCTCATTTTTAAAAATCTTTCTTGCAAAGATAACACGCTATACAATATATTTTTTAATAATCGCATATTTAATCCTTAAGTATATCAATATATAATTGATAACTTTTTTTTAAAATTTTGTCAACAAAAGTTTTAAAACAACTTAAGCCATGTAAGGGAATGGTTTCTCTTCATCTTTATGCGACATCATTTTTAAAGATGCTTTTTCGGCAGATGATACAGCTGTTAATTTTTCTATAAAATCTTGTTGAAATCCACCTTTAGCTGCACATACATCGTGTCTGAGCTTAACTCTTGAATTTGAATTAAGTACATTCACCATATTCTTGTCATCATATCTTGCAATTGTATTTATGACTAACTGTTGAACCCCATTTGATAACTCTTTATATTTATCAATAATATAAGTATTTATGCCATTATGACGTATATATGCCATAAATCCGCGATTATCAGATGGAATTTGTTCAAAAGAAGACGGTTCATCTGTATTAACTGGCTTTATAGCTTCAATTTGCGGCTGCGTTTTCTTTTCAGTCGGTATAGTTACATTTGATAAATATGCTTTTGCAATTTCAACTCTGTTTGAATCTGCACTTTGGAAACCATAGTCTGTCTGCGGAATTTCTTGTTCTTCTGATGTTTGTACCGACCCAGGTGATTTTATAACCGCATTTTCACCATTTTCTATAATATTTGTATAGTTTCCGTTTGTAGCTTTATCTAATAATTTTGCAAACTCTTCTTTTGAAATTGTTAATAATTCAGGATGCCCCTCAACAAATTCGGTAACCTGAGTAACGATTTCTTTGTAAATCTCAGGAGAAAGCTCGTATGCGTTATTATTCATGTGAGTTAACAAAGTTTCTTTTACAGATTGTTCGATTATTTCATTTATTGCAGTACCTGAAATTTCACCTGATTTTGCAGCAATAAAGTAATCACGCATTCTGGCAATTTGTTCTTCTTCCTTTGTTAATGGTATTTGTTTTTCTTCTTTCTCTTTTATAGTTTCTAAAATATCTTTATTTTTTTCAAAAAATGTTTTTGCCTTTTCCTGCGTTGCTTCGGTATCAATTTTAATATGCTCTGCATCTTTTTTAGATGTTATCAATGCAACCGCAGCTGTATTTTCTGATTTTGATGGGACTTTACCTTCTCCATCCGCTTTTGTACCTAATTTTTCGCAGTAATCAGAATCACATTCATTCGCCCATTTTGTGCAAACTTCTTGTGAATCAAAACTCATAATAACAGCTTCCAAACCTTTTACTCTGTTTGAAGATAACAAAGATATGATTGCTTGTCTGAATATTCCTTTGTCTTTATCTTCTGTATTTATTAATAACTTAGTAAAATCACGAAGCTGAGCTTTATAAGTTTCTTCAGGATTTTTACTGTGTTTTACTTTATCTAAAAAATATTTATTAAAATATCTTTCTAAATATTCTTCTACTTTTTCTTGCGGTAAATTATTAAAAGAACCTTTTTTTAATCCGAAGAATCTTTCCATACGTGCTGAAAGACTTTCACTATTTTTAGCATTTTCTTTCTTGAACCCATCAATAGATTTCCATTCTCCGTTCAATGCTAAATTATAATCTTTACCTTTTTTTGCTGCCAAATCTAAATCGACTTTTCCGTTTACTACAGAGTCTTTAATTGCAGCTTTCAAAGAATCAAGTATTTTTTGCTGTTCATCTTCTGTAGAATTTTGAATCTGTATCGGGTTTTTACCGGAAATTGTTGCAAGAATACCTGAATTCTTTATCATCTGCGGTGTTAGTCCGTATTTAGAAAAATCTGCACAAAGTTGTTCCAGTTTTTGATCAAACTTTGATACTTCTATTTTAGGCTTTTCTGAACGGTAATTTTTAAGACCTTCTTCAATTACAGAGTTAACGGCAGGAGAAGTTTGTCCGCCTGTTGGCAATACTTGCTGCGATGATCCTGTTTGTTTAAGTTGTTGTAGTTGTAACTCTGTTAAAGTCATATTATACCTCATATATATAAAGTATATATTTAATAGATAAATTTCAGCTTCTTTAAAAGTTGTTACATTTCTTAATATCCATGTTTGGATTTTTAGTTCAATAGAATTGGCTCTTTTAACCATTAATGTAACAAAATGTAAAGTTTTTCTATTTTTCCCTAAAGTTTTTTTAAAATTTGCCGATATAGATAGTGTAAAGGTTAAGAAGTTTTTTAAGGAGTATATTTTATGTACGCAATGTGGCCCGGATGTTACAGTTTCAGAGACGAAATAAAACTTTTCGCAGTATGGTTCAAAGAACAAATGGAAGCAATAATTCTTAAAATTTACGAATTTGACAGATTGATAAACGGATAACTTTCCTTGAACGGTAAGTATGTTCATATAAAATTTTCTCTCTCTTTCTCCAAAGTATATATTTTCCAAGCACCCGAAAGGTGCTTTTATTTTTGGATAAATGTTAAATATTTATTCAATATAGTTAATGCGGTAAATAAAGGCGTTAATTATAGTGTTTAGTTGATTGTCACAGTTTTATTTTTAGGCTATAATTGTTATGAGATTTGGGAGACGGTAGCCTTATATTTATGCAAAAATTATTATTTTTTATAATAAGCATTTTTACGTTTTTGACTCTGAGTGTACAAGCAGAGCCTTCGAAGGTAATGTCATTAAAGTATGATGACTCCTCAAGTCTTATATATATTAACGTAGATGGACTTTCGGCTCCTGACAATGCCCCTTCAAAATTTGTCAGATTATCAAATCCTAACAGAATATATTTTGATATTAATAACGCCGTTCTAATAGGTCAGAAGCAGCAGCTATTATTTGACAAAAGTAATTTTAAGGAAATAAAACTTGCTCAGTTTTCTACAAACCCAGACGTTGTAAGAGCTGTAGTAACATTCGAAGAAGATTTTGATACCTCAAAATTAAAACTCGTAAATTTAAACGGAAATGTCTTGCTTAAAACAGCAAATCCTGATTTAAAAAATGATTACTTTAATAATTTATATGATGAAAATCCTGCATACAACCCCTATTCCGGTATTGTTGTCAATTCTCAAGCCATTCAAAAAGTTGATGTCGGAATTAATAATTTAACTGATAAAAACAATTCCTCTGTAATGCAAGATATACAGAAAGCATTTGCTGATTCAACATTAAACAATTCTGACGGAAAAACGTACGACTCTGTTATATCAATAGATTTGTCCTCAAACTTAAAATTGAGAACCAAATATTTTATAAACGGTTATTATTTAAAAAACGGAGGGCTTTTGGTTAGCGGCTTCGGACAAATAACAGCTGCCAAAATGTTCGCACTTGATAATCCCAAAAGAATAGTTATAGATCTTCCAAATACCTTTGTTGACAAAAAGATTCGTAACAGAGAATTGAACTTATGTCCGGATGGAAGCTGCAAAGACACTGCTAAAATTGGTCAATTTGAATATAACAAAGCCAGAATTGTTGTAACAACAGAGAATTCTGATAAATATATCCCAGTTTACTCTGCAGATGCCCAATCTATGTTCTTTATTAACGCAGATAAGCTTAATCATACAAGTTTAGTAAGTTCTGTCGCAAATTTGCAAAAAGCATATGTAAAAAAAATAAATTCAAAAACAAATGAATTAATTCTTCAGTTTACAGCACCTGTTGTTCATTCGATTATGAGAACTGACAACTTTTTAACATTATATTTGTTTAACGTAAAGAGTTATAGCGAACCTGATTTAATAAAAACATTTAATAATACTTATTATAAGCAACTCACAATGTCACTTTTACCGCAAATCGGAGTTAAAGCCGGTTTAAAAATCAACAAAGAAGACATTATAAAAATAGATCAAAGTATTGATGGCAAAGCATTAAGACTTACAATACAGTCCAGCAAACAAACAAAAAATGATAACATAAAACAGACAACAGCAACAAACGACAAAAAAACTCCAATTAAAAACAAAGTTGTACTTGACCCTGGACATGGAGGAAGTGATTACGGCGCAATTAGAGAAGGGATAAATGAAAAGGACATCACATTAGATATCACTCAAAGAGTTGCATCCATATTAAAATCAAAAGGGTACAAATCTGCATTATCAAGAACCGACGATACTTATATAGGCTTACAAGAACGATGTGACTTTACGGAAGTTGAAAATCCGGAAATTTTTGTAAGCATTCACGTTAATTCTGCAGTAGCAACAGAACCTTATGGAATTGAAACTCATTACTACCACGAAGAGAGTAAAGAACTTGCAGAAATTATACAAAAACATCTTGTAAAAGAAATTGACTCTAAGAACAGGGGCGTTATCAAATCTAAATTTTACGTAATTAATCATACTGATGTCCCTGCGGTTTTAGTTGAAACAGGATTTTTGTCAAATCCGGACGAGCGGGCAGAATTAGTAACAGAAAAACGTAAACAAGCAACTGCAAAAGCTATTGCTAATGGTATAATAGAATATCTTAAAAAGAAGTAATTATGACAGATAAAAAAACAAAACCTATAGGATTTTTTGACTCCGGAGTCGGCGGACTCTCAGTTTTAGCGCGTTTTAAAAATGTTTTACCAAATGAAAAAACTATATATTTTGGAGACACATTACATCTTCCATACGGTAATAAAAGCAAAAAAGAGCTTATAGGATATGCTAAAAACATTTTAAATTTTATGGAACAAAAAGAAGTAAAAGCTGTTGTTATAGCTTGTAACACCTCTTCTGCACAAGCCTATGATTCAATAAAAAACGAGTTTGAGTTTCCTATATACCCAATAATTCAGTCATGCGCATCAGGAGTTAGCAAACTTGGAATACAGAGGGTTGGAATTTTTGCAACAGAGGCAACTGTTAATTCTCACAAGTATGCAGATGAACTTATAAAACAAAACCCTAACATTAAGGTAAAAGAAATTCCAAGTAAAAATTGGGTAGGAATTGTCGAAAACAATATTCCAAATATAGATGAAGCTAAGGCAAATATTAAATACGAAATTGAAGAAATGATGAAATTTAATCCGGATAAAATAATTCTCGGTTGTACACACTATCCCTATCTAATGAATGAATTCGTTAAATACGCACCAAAAGAAATTTTTATTGATCCGGCAGAAATATTTGTAGAATATATAAAAAATAATTTAGAAAAAAAAGGATTGCTAAATAACGAACCATCAAATTCTCAAACACAAGAAGAATTTTATGTAACTTCTTCACCGGATGCTTTTTTAAAAAATGCAAAAATTTTCTATGAAATCAAAAATGCTCCTGCTTTAGTTTCTAATTAATATTGCGCAACAGTTGCACTAAATTTTATAGCATCAGGAAATTCTTCATTTTTTACAATTATTGTATCTTTTTCGCCATTTGCATTGTATATATATTTTTCTGCATTCTGAGTTTTATATATTTTACCTACAGGAGAAGAATCTTCTGTCAGATAAACTGTATCATTATGTAATTTTAATTCATTAGTTTTATGAAAACCACCTTTATATAATGTACGCGTAAGCCTTACTTTACTATCATCAAAAACATCCGTCAAACCTACGGTTCCTTTATATCCGCTGTCTTGAACATCACAGAATAAAGCACGAAAATCGCTTATTCCATTTGCTAAATACCACCTGCATCCTTTATTTCGAATACAAACAGTACCGCCATCTAAATTAAAAAACTTCCTAATATCTTCAATTTTTTGTAAAAAAGTTTTTTTAGTAACTTCTACACTATCGTTTTCTTCCGTTTTATCATCTGCAATTGGGTCTTTTGGGGAATTCTGATATGTTTCATATAGCATTTCTTTGTCAGATTTCATATAACATGAAGAAAGCAACGGAGTACATAAAACCGTAGAGCAAATAACTGAAGCCATTAATAAATTCTTAGAAGTTTTTGGTAACATTGATTTAATTTGTGAAGTCACACCAAACGACGAAATAGGATTTATTCTCATACACACACCTAAATTGGTCACATTGTAAACAAATTAAAACACGTAAATAAAAAAATTTGCATAAAAATTTTCTATTTTTTACATATTCGTCCCGTCCCGTCCCGTCCCGTCCCGTCCCGTAGGGCATTATGACTGAATTACAGACAATTGTAAAGATTTTTATTTTTGCTTAACATTTCGTTACTTATGGTAAAAAATTTTACTTGCTTACTATTTTGTTATTTTACTCTTGAAAAGACTTCTACATCAATGTTATCAAAAGTATTTTCGAAGAAAAATGCCGCTGATGCTACCATTGAAGCGTTATCTGTACAATATTTCATTTGAGGAGCATAAACACTGTATCCAATATCTTTTAAACTAAATATCTTTTTTCTTATTTCAGAGTTTGCGGCAACACCACCTGCCAAAACTACTTGCGTATAACCGGTCTCCTCAAGTGCGTGTTTTACCTTTTTATATAAGGTTGATGAAACACATTCTTGAAAGCTTGCACATATATCCTCTAATGGCAGAGGTAAATCTTTATCCGTAAAGCTTTTCACCAGTCTTAATGATGCTGTTTTTAGACCGGAAAAACTAAAATCATACCCGCCGACTTTTGACTCAGGAAGCTTAAAAGCAAAAGGATTTCCTACTTGAGCCAACTTATCCAATTTCGGTCCGCCTGGATATGGCAAACCTATCAAACGTGCCACCTTGTCATAAGCTTCTCCAACCGCATCGTCGATTGTTTCTCCAATAATTTGCATATCAGAATATGAGTTAACTTTTATAATTTGTGTATGCCCGCCACTCACCAGCAATGCTACAAAAGGAGGTTTTAAATCTGTGTCAATAAAATTAGCTGCTAAATGTGCGTTCAAATGATTGACACCTATGAATGGCTTATCATAAGCTAATGCCAATGATTTTGCAGCATTCATACCTACCAAAAGACAACCCACCAATCCTGGGCCTACTGTTCCTGCAAATGCTGATATATTATCCCCATTTACCCCTGCTTGCTTAAAAGCTTCATCTATAACAACATTTATTGCTTCTAAATGCTCTCTTGCAGCTATCTCAGGAATCACTCCGCCATATTCTTCATGAATTTTTATTTGAGAAGCAACGACATTTGACAGAACCTCTCTTCCGCCCTTAACTACAGCACAAGCAGTCTCATCACAGCTTGATTCTATCGCCATTATAAGAGCATTATTGTCAATTGTAACAGGTTTGTTACTGAATAATGTATTTTTAACCTTGTTCATAATAATATTGTAGTATAAAAATAAGTATATTGAGTAATGGTTAAAACAAGGGTTAAATGTAATAAATAATGGTAAAGTTCTTAGACAAAGCTAGAATAAGGGTTGTTTCGGGTCATGGCGGCAACGGCATGGTGGCTTGGCGCAGAGAAAAATACGTCGACAAAGGCGGTCCTGCTGGCGGCGATGGCGGCAGAGGCGGAGATATATATTTTATTGCCGATGAAAATATGTCTACATTACTGGACTTTAAAATTAAATCTGTTTATAAAGCTGAACGCGGTGAAAATGGCGGTATTAAAGGAATGCACGGAGCTTGTGCAAAAGACCTTTATATAAAGGTGCCTCTTGGTACGATGGTTAGAGATACTAAAACAGGCAAAATAATTGCTGATTTTACAGAAAATGAACAAACAATTCTCATTGCCAAAGGGGGCAGAGGTGGACGCGGAAACGCAAGATTTGCAACAGCTCAAAAGCGTGCCCCTCAATTTTGTGAACCCGGAGAACCCGGTATTGAAAGAATTTTAGAGTTGGAATTAAAACTTATTGCAGATGTAGGTTTGTTAGGAATGCCAAATGCAGGAAAATCTACTTATATTAGTGCCGTAAGCTCTGCAAAACCAAAAATTGCAGATTATCCCTTTACAACACTTGTCCCAAATTTAGGAGTTGTTCAAAAATCTGACGGAGGTTCCTACGTAATTGCGGATATTCCAGGATTAATTGAAGGCGCATCTGAAGGGGTAGGACTGGGACACGAATTTCTCAGACACGTTGAAAGATGCCGTTTTTTGGTTCATATAGTAGATTTAACTGCAGATAATCCTTTAAACAATTATGAAATAATTAACAATGAATTAAAAAAACACTCCGAACATCTTGGTAATCTGTACCAAATTTTGGTATTAAATAAAATAGATGCAGTTATGAAGGAAGATTTAGATAGATTTATAGAAAATTTTAAACAATACTCTGCTGATATTTTCCCAATTTCTGCTGTAACAAAACAAGGAATAAAAGAGCTTCTTCATTTTATCGATACAAAAGTTGATGAAATTCCCAAACCTGTTTTTGATATAGAAATTGAAAATGATGAGGGTGCATATAACAATGATGATAGCGCATTTGAGGTTTCTAAAATTGCAAAAGATGCGTTTATAATAAACGGCGGAAAAATTAATCGTCTTGCAGGAGTAACTGATTCCAGAAACACTGAACAAGTTATAAGACTTCAAAATATTCTAAAAGGGATGGGAGTATTTGACGAACTAAAAAAATACGGTCTTAAAAATGGTGATACCGTTATTTTAGGGCATTTAGAACTTGCATACTATGATGATGAATTTTGGGGAGAAGAATAATTAAAAAGGACAGTATCATATATGAAGAGAGCCATATCTGAAGCAAAAAAAACTGATAACGATATCCCAATAGGATGCATCATAGAGCTCGAAGGGAAAGTCATATCATCAGCCCATAACTTACGGGAAAAAAATAAAGATATTACTGCTCACGCTGAAATTATTGCCATTAAAGAAGCTCAGGAAAAATTAGGAACATCAAGGCTCAATGCTTGTAAAATGTATGTAACCCTTGAGCCCTGCCCTATGTGTGCTTGGGCAATCATACAATCCGGAATCAAAACTTTATATTTTGGTTCATACAATTTACAATATGGCGCGATTCAATCCGTTTTAAACTTACCAAAAATTGCAAATTCTAAGATTAAAGTATATGGTGGTATCATGGAAGAAGATTGTAATTTGCTACTGGAAGATTTTTTTAAAAAGTTAAGAGAAAAAAATGATAACAAAACAAGAACTTGATAATTTAGCAAAAAAATATGAAAATAAAAATTTTATAAAAAATGATCCTGTTCAATTCGTGCATACAGGTAGATGTAAGGAAGATGAAGAACTTTATGGCTTTATTTCTTCCCTGTTTGCATACGGAAACAGAAAACTATTTATTGCAAAACTAAAAGACATATTCGAAAGAACCGATTATGATATAACAAATTACATTAAAAATGGTGATTTTAAAAATTTAAAAGGTGTTGAATACAGATTTTCAAAAGATTTTGATATTATACCTATTTTTGAAATTCTTCATTTGCTATATCAAGAATCGAAAGGTTTAGAAGAGCTTTTTGCATACTCATATTCTCCGAGAGGGGATAAATATGACCATTTTTTCCAAAAAGTAGTAGATTATTTTTATGCACGCGCGCCTAAAAACGCCGGTCAAGGATTCTATCACATGATTCCTAACCCCCAAAACGGCGGAGCTATGAAAAGAATGAATATGTTTTTAAGATGGATGGTTAGAAAATCCTCAGTAGATATAGGTATTTGGAATTTTATGAAACCAAAAGATTTATATATTCCGTTGGATGTGCATGTAGCAAGAATTTCACGTCAAATGGGTTTATTAAACAGAAAGTCAAACGACTACAAAGCAGTAGTAGAGCTAACTTCGAGATTAAAAGAGTTTTGCCCTGACGATCCTGTAAAATATGATTTTGCAATGTTTGCTTTTGGTGTAGAATTAAATAAGAATAGGAGCGTTGTTAATGAATAAAGATATTGATTTTAATTCAAAAAGATTCTTGATTATACTTTTAATCATTTGCGTTGTGTTTTTTATTTTGATAATAAAAGCATTTGAATATCTGCCAAATTCTGAGAATAATATTAGGTCGGCAAATATCGAAGAAATAAATAGGCCGTCTGTAACTGATGAAGAAAAAAATGAAGAAAAAAATGAATCAAAAGTTGAAGAAGATAAAACCGCAGAAGAACAGCCTTCAAAAAAAACCTTAAACATAAAGCTGCCACAACCAAATGATGATATAGAAATTATAGAGCCTCCTGTTGGAGTTAATCCTGATTTAACAGCACCTGTATCATCAGCTGAAACTGAAACAAAGAATGCTGAACTTACAACAGAACAAAAAATTGCAGAAACATTTTATCTTGCAAACAAATATAAGACCAACGGTCAATACGAAAAAGCCCTTGGCGAATATCGTAAAATTGCCGTTTTAACCGACGACAAGAACAATATCGCCGCAAGTTATGAAGGAATTGCTTCGATATATGGAGTTCAACACAAGTATGGAACAGCGTTATCATACGCTACAAGAGCTTATAATATGAGCCCGTCTTCTTCAAGAGAATTACTTATTGCAAGATTATATTATAAAACAGGCGATATAGATAAAGCTACAAAACGTATAAATAATATATTACATAGAGATTTTACAGAAGATAAATAGGTATAAAATGCAAGAAATTTTAGATAGTGCACGAATTAGAAAACTTTTGTTTTTAGGACCAAACGGTTCTTATAGCGATTTCGCAAAAGAAAAATTTATAAAAGCATTTGATTTTCACTGTGTTTCTACAAATTTGAAGTCAATATCATCAATTATAAGAGCACTAAAAGACGAAAATTCAGAAGATATTGTGGCGGTTATCCCTATTGAAAATTCTATTGAAGGTATTGTTAGGGAAACTTTGGACAACCTTTCTTCTTTAAAAAAAGAAGGAATAAAAATTATTGCGGAAACAACAATGGACGTAAAACACGCATTGGTAGGATTTGCTGACAAAAAAAATCTTATAAAAGTTATTCGTTCTCATCCCCAAGCATTAGCGCAATGCAAGCACTACATACAAGCGAACTTTTCAGATTCATTGATAGAAGAAGCTACCCTGTCTACATCTGCAGCTATAAAGTCACTTTCTGCAGAAAACAAAACAATAGCTGCTATTGGGAGTATTGAATGTGCAAAAAAATACAACATACCCGTTATTGAAACCAATATAAATGACGAAGAAAATAACAAAACTAGGTTTATTCTGCTTGGCAAATTTTTAGCACCGCAAACCGGAAATGACAAAACAAGTATAACTTTTTCGACAGAGAACAAAGCCGGTGCATTATCCAAAATTTTAACAGTTTTTGACAAGAATAATATTAACATGTCATATATTGATTCACGTCCTTCAAAAAAAGAGCTTGGAGAATATGTTTTTTACATAGATTTTGAAAATCATATTTCTGAGCAAAAGGTTCAACAAGCATTTGAGGAAATAAAGCCTTTTGTTAAAATGTTTTATGTAATTGGCTCATACCACTCTGTAGGTTAGACGTATGAATAAAAATAGCATTGGTATAAAAATAACATTAATATGCATTGGAATATTTTTTTATTTCTTTGCTAATTTCCAAAGAATTGCAATTCCTGGTGCTATATTTGATTTTTTACAACAAGAACTTGCAGTGAGCGCTCCGTATATAACAACATTTGGTGCTATATTTATGTATATTTATGCCTTTAATCAGCTTGTTATAGGAATACTGGTAGATAGATACGGCGGATTAAGGGTAATGCTAACGGGAGGAATTGTACTTGGTTTGGGAGCACTATTGTTTCCTGTATCTTCCAATTTATATTTGATGTATCTTTCAAGAGCTCTTGTAGGCTTTGGAAGCAGCACTTTTTATCTTAGCTTGATAAAAGAGCTTCGTTCCTTGGTTCCCGAAAAAGATTTTGGACTTGCAATATCTGCAATGCTTTGCTTAGGATATGCAGGAGGTATTGCTGCTAATGCACCTTTCGTCTTCTGCATGAAATATATGAGCTGGCGTGAAATTTTAATAATTCTATCGTCAGCTGTTTTATTTGCTGCATTTATTTTTTGGTTACTAACTTTTAAAACAACTTTGCCCAAAATCAATAAAAACGTAAAAATGCGTTTGTTACCATTCCGTTTGGTTCTTCATAAAAAGCATAACAGAAATTTATTCAGTTTTGCTTGCTGCAATTTTGGGATATCCTATGCTATTCAAGCAATTATCGGTAAGAAATTTTTAGAAGACTTCTGCTTAATGTCTGTTTCAGAATCTGCAATGATTCTTTCCGGCATGGCAATTGTCGCTGCTATATTTCATATTATTAACGCTGCTATTTGCAAAATTGCGCACAATCACAGAGTAATCTTTCTTAAGAACGCTTCTATTATAACAATGGTATCATTACTCATGATATGTATATGTTTAGTTTTTGATATTAAAACATATTTTATTGCACTTCTATTTATTATACTAGCTGCTAACGCTAGTTTAACGTCCCTTTTAGTGCCGGTTTTACACATGACTAATCGTAAATTAGTTTCAGGAACAGCCGTCAGTATAATGAATTTCTGCTTCTTTACTATGGTTGGTATACTTGGCTCTGTTATGGGGTTCTTGTTAAATATTTTTCAACCACAAATTATAGGCGACATAATAGTATACTCAAGATTTTCATACCTTGCTGTTTTCGGATTTTTCTTTATCTTAAGTCTTTTTGAAGTATACAAAGCAATGAAGCTTTCTAATAAATATTAAAATTTATTCTACAAAAATTGTTTGTTCTCTATCAGGTCCAACGCTTATTATACCAATAGGAGCACCTATTAAATCCTCGACTTTTGAAATATATTTTTTTGCATTTTCAGGCAAATCTTCGTATTTACGTATATCACTTAACGAAGTTTTCCAACCGGGCATTGTTTCATATATGGGTTCTAAATACTTATGAATAAAAACATCTGTAGGATATGATGTATAAACCTTGTCATTCCTGCAATCTTTATATGCCGTACATATTTTTATTTCATCAAAGCTATCAAATACATCAATTTTTGTAAGTGCAACTTTTGTAATTCCTCCAACCAAAACAGCATACTTCATAATTACAGAATCAAACCATCCGCACCTTCTGGGACGTCCGGTTGTCACACCAAATTCATGACCTATTTCTTGAATTTTTTTGCCTGTTTCATCCGTAAGTTCACTAACAAAAGGACCTTCTCCTACACGTGTTACATAAGCTTTTGTAACACCCACAACTTCTTCAATCATTGTAGGACCATAACCGCTTCCTGTTGAAGCACCTCCACCTATCGGATTAGAGCTTGTTACAAATGGGTATGTCCCGTAATCGATATCCAGCATTACTCCTTGAGCACCTTCGAAAAGAATTGTTTTGTCCTTATATCTGTTAAGCATATCTTGCCAATCAAAAGCCACGTACGGCTTAAATAATTCCGCATATTTTTCGCATAATGAAATAATACAGTCTTTTGTATATGGTTCTAAACCATATACTTCTTTTAACTGCTTATTTTTCAATGGTAATATCATATCCAGCTTTTCATTTAATGCTTCATACGAATACAAATCTTGTATTTTTAGACCAATTCTACCCATTTTATCAGTATATGTTGGCCCGATACCTTTTTTTGTCGTACCAATTTTTCCTTTTCCTGCGTGCGATTCACTATAACCGTCAACTTCTATATGGTATGGCATTGTTATTGATGCAAGCGGTGATATTTTTAAATTTTTAAAATCAACACCTTCCGCTTTTAACTCATTAAATTCTTTTTCGAAAGATTCAGGATGTATTACTGTACCGGCACCAATAAAGCAAACTGTATTGTCATATAATATTCCTGAAGGAATCAGATGAAATTTATATGTAGTTCCGCCGGTAACAACCGTGTGTCCGGCATTACATCCTCCTTGATATCTAATGATTAAATCAGCTTTTCTAGCCAGCAAATCTGTTATCTTCGCCTTTCCTTCATCACCCCATTGTGCACCGATAACAACCGTATTTTTCATTTTAATTATCCTCCAACAAAATTTAAAAGAGCCGGATAAACCGGCTCTGAATCATAAAATTTCTACTGCCCTTGTCTTGCTGCTTTTTGCTTTGCCTGTACATCAAGCATTGAATTATGAGCCATCATGTATACTGAACAAATTTTATAATTTTTTAAATACCAAGCACAATTTTCTTGCATACATACAATTTCAACTTGAGAACCTACGCTCATTAATGGACATAATGGTATTGCTTTTTCATCTGATGCCATATTTTATTCTCCTTTAAATTATTTTATTTCGCCATTTGAAGCAAATTACAGTTTTCACTGCGTTTGCGTTCCTCTTCTTTATATATCTTTGTTCTATTAATAACTTCGTCAAAATCAATCTCATGAGCATTGAAATCAGGTCCGTCTACACATGCAAATTTTACATTTCCGCCAACTGTAACTCTGCAAGCACCGCACATGCCTGTTCCATCTACCATTATAGGATTCATACTTGCTTCTGTATAAATTCCTTTATCTCTTGTCATGTCAGCAACAGCCCTCATCATGGGCATTGGTCCTACTGCTATACAATAATCGACTTGTTCTTCTGAAATTATTTTTTCTAATACTTGCGTTACAAATCCTTTTTCACCCATTGAACCGTCATCAGTTGTAATGTATAACTGTGAACATGCATCACTCATTTTATCTTGCCAAAAAATCAAGTCTTTATTTCTTGCACCCATTATCATATATACTTTATTTCCGGCTTCCTTAAAAGCTTTTGAGATTAAGTAACACGGAGCTGCGCCATATCCTCCTGCCAAACAAACAACCGTTCCGTATTTTTTAATATGTGTGGGCTGACCTAACGGACCTACAATATCAACCAGTTCGTCACCGGCATTTAATTGAGCGAGTTTTTTAGTTGAATAACCAACCGCCATAAAAACAAGTGTTAAAGCACCTGTTGTTTTATCTGCGTCAGCAATAGTTAACGGAACACGTTCACCATTTTCTTCAACCCTAAAAATTATAAATTGTCCTGCTTTCGCATTTCTTACAACATGCGGAGCATACACAGTAATTTCATACTGGTTCGGACAAAGTTCTTTTTTGGATAAAATTTTGTAGCCCATTTATAGTACTCACTCTTGATACAAATACAATTTTACAATAAATCATAGCAATTGTAAATCATCGTTCCAAAATAAACATTGTTAATACCAAAATATTCCCCAACTTGCTGATAGTAATCACATAGTGTTTACTATTTAATAATATTATTAAATCTTTTTCATACTTCCAGCTATTCTTAATTCCAAGAGCCTTTGGGCTCTTTTTTTTATTTAATAAAGAACATAAATTTGTTAGCAAGTCATATTTATGTTAGTATAAACCTGTATGAGTTGGTTTTATCTATTTATAGCTGCAGTATTTGAAGTCGGCTGGCCTTTTGGGTTAAAGACTGCAATCCAAAGTCAACACAAAGTTCTATGGATAGTTTTTGCGATTATTGCAATGGCATTAAGCGGAATATTTTTATATTTTGCACAAAAACAAATTCCCATTGGCACAGCTTATGCTATTTGGACCGGAATTGGCGCATCCTGCACATTTTTGATTGGTGTATATGTTTTTAATGATGCCCTTACATTAATGAGAATGCTTGGAGTATTTTTAATTATTACGGGTGTAATTATATTAAAACTAGAGGGTTAAATATGATAAATTTGGTTGTTGGCGCAGGCATATCCGGAGCTGTTATTGCAAATCTAATAGCAACAAAACTGGGCGAAAAAGTTCTCATTATTGATAAGCGTTCGCATATTGGCGGAAATTGTTTTGATTATCGTGATGATAACGGAATAATGATTCAAAAATACGGTTCACACATTTTTCATACATCTGATAAGAAAGTTTGGGATTACGTAAATCATTTTTCGAAATTTAATAATTATGAGCACAAAGTTTTAGCAAAATTTGAGGATAAAATTACAACTGTTCCGTTTAATATTAACTCTTTATATGATGTTTTTGATAATAAAAAAGCAAAAATTCTTGAAAAAAAACTTATGGATTTATTTGAACCTGAAACCAAGATTTCGATTCTGGAATTTCAGAAACAAAATGATAATGATCTAAAAGAATTGGCAGAATTTATATATGATAAAATTTTTTTAAATTATACACAAAAACAATGGGGAAGAAGTTTATGTGATTTAGATTCTTTAGTAGCTTCACGAGTTCCTGTTTTTATAAGTAAAGATAACAGATATTTTCAAGACAAATATCAAGGAATCCCTGAAAATGGATATTCAAAACTAATAGAAAATATGCTTGAAAACGAAAATATTCAAATACAATTAAATACCGATTTCAAATCAATAAAACATTGTAATTATAAACGAATTTTTTATTCAGGTTCTATAGATGAATTTTTTATCTATAAATACGGATACTTACCGTATAGAAGCCTTTCTTTTGAATTAAAAAAATACAATAAAGAATTTTATCAAAATAATTCTGTTGTTAATTATACTTGTGAAGAAGATTATACAAGAATTCACGAATACAAATATTATTTGAATGACAAATCACCTAGTACCATAATCGCAAAAGAATACCCTTGTGAATTTATCGACGGACAGAATGAAAGATTTTATCCAATACCGGATGAGAAAAATATCTATCTTTATGGTAAATATATAAAAGAGGCTGAATTAATAAATAACGTTTATTTTTTAGGAAGGCTTGGAAAATATAAATATTTTAATATTGACATGGCAATTCTTGATGCTTTGAACCTATTTGAATCAAGAATTTTAAAGGAGAAAAAATGAATATATTTGAAGAACTACAAGAAAGAGGATTAATCGCACAAGTTACTGATGAAAAAGAAATAAAAGATTTAATCAATAATGGCGGTGCCAGATTTTATATAGGATTTGATCCGACAGCTGATTCTCTTCACGTAGGTCACTTTATGGCACTATGTCTTATGAAAAGACTTCAGATGGCAGGAAATAAACCTGTTGTATTGATTGGCGGAGGAACAGGATATATAGGGGACCCCTCAGGTCGTACGGACATGCGCTCCATGATGACTCCTGAAACCATTCAGCACAACTGTGACTGCTTTAAAAAACAAATGGAAAGGTTTATTAAATTTGGTGACGATGCGGCAATTATGGTAAATAATGCTGATTGGCTTTTAAAATTAAATTACATAGATTTATTAAGAGAAGTTGGAGCATGTTTTTCTGTAAATAATATGCTTCGAGCAGAATGTTATAAGCAAAGAATGGAAAAAGGTTTAAGCTTTTTGGAGTTTAATTATATGATAATGCAAGCCTTTGATTTTTACCATCTTCATCAAAATTACGGATGCAATATGCAATTTGGTGGTGATGATCAGTGGAGCAATATGCTTGCCGGAACTGAATTAATCCGCAAAAAAACAGGCGAAGATGCTTATGCAATGACAATTACTCTTTTAATGAATTCTGAAGGCAAAAAAATGGGTAAAACAGCAAAGGGAGCTGTATGGTTAGATCCGGAAAAAACATCTCCTTTTGAATTCTATCAATACTGGAGAAACGTTGATGATGCAGATGTAATGAAATGCATTAAAATGCTTACATTCCTTCCAATGGAACAAATACGAGAAATGGAAAATTGGGACGACGCAAGAATTAATGAAAAGAAAAAGATTTTGGCATACGAACTGACAGAACTTGTACATGGAAAAGAAGAAGCAGATAAAGCAGTCGTAACATCCGAAGCTCTTTTCGGCGGAACCGGAGCAATTGAAAACATGCCGGAAGCAGAAATAAAGGAATCTGATTTAACCGATAATGTTATAAGCGTTGTAAATCTTGTTGTGAGCTGTGGTATGGCAGCAAGCAAAGGTGAAGCAAAACGACTTATCCAACAAGGTGGTATAACCGTTAATGACGAAACAATTTTAGCATTAGACAAACATTATAATAAGACCGAACTCATTGAAGGTCTAAAAGTCAGAAAAGGTAAAAAACATTACAAACTTGCTATATTTAAATAATGCTATATAATTAACATAAAATGAAAGTCGAAAGCATAAACCAATCACAAAATTTTAGGGGTATAAAATTATCAAAATCACAATTTCGGGCTTCGCGCGGAATTGTACAAGCTGTGCAATTTATGGGAGCTCGTTGTCCGGGGTACAAAGTTTATTTTGGAAACTATAAGGATATCGCAAAACAAGCATCAATATGTAATTATATAAGAGAAAAATATCATTTTGATCAAAATGAATTTGGAGTTGTATATTTTCCGGTAACTAATGATACGTATATGATTTCTAATAAAATGTATGAACAAAAACTTCTGGATTACGTAAAACTTATAGATAAAAAGGCTTTCATAAATTTGTTTGTATAATTATTTGAATAATTATTTGTTAATTTTTGTAAAACTTTAATATAAATATCTAAAGTTTTTCATAAAAATGACGATATATATTTTGTAGGATAGATTGTTCGTCGAGGTATGTATCATGGAAAAAGAAATGAAATTAGATTCAGGCATTGAAAAAGATTATAAAGAATGCAAAGAAAAAGTAGAGGTTCTAGAGAAATTTTTAACAATGCTGGTTAAGGGATTTGCTCCTGAATATTAAACATATTAAAAATTTTAATATATCGAACCGATTATTGTACACAGAAATTAAATTCTCTATGCGGTTTTGCGTATAATATGCAAATCCGCATAGAGTTATTGTTTTAAATTATATAATTCTTATTTTATGCAAAAATCTCTTTATTGATGAAATAGTTTTATTATTTAAGTAATGAGATAAATTGCAATCAACCAGCTCTTTTTCAATTTTTTTCATTGATTCAGGAAGATTTTTTTCGTAAAAACTTTTATAGGCAGAAAACTCTCCTTCTGTGAAAGAAAGTTTTTTAACTGCAACCGGCTTTGAAATCGCACGCTGAATTACATATTCATTATCTGTAGGAATTGAAGTTTGATATGTTTTTGAAGCAAGTGCTCTTGCGATAGATGATTCTGACTCATTCGCAAACGGATGATAACGATTATCTAAATAAATATCAATAGTAGAAAACTCATCCGGTGATAAGCTTTTTGTTTCTTTTGTTTTTTCCCATAAACCATTAAAAGATGTGTTGTTTACAATTGGCATAATTTTCATATTTTGCACCTCCTATTCCATATATTTTGCATATAGTATCATATTTAATAAAAAAATAAAATAAAATTTGACAAAAATTTACATTATCTATGCAAAAAATTAAACAAATTAAAAATCTCTTCCGTTTAAAAAATCTTAATTGAAAGTTTCTTTAAAATGCACTTGAATTCTGATAAATTTTAATCAGCTAATGACAAATATTTATCTTTAATATCAAGAGCAATATATCGCGCCTGTTTTTCTTTTAGTCCGATATTTTTTTTAACCATTATCAAAATATCCTCTAAACTTGGGTTTTTACCCTCTCCATTGATTGTTGTTGCGTGTTCTTCATTAAATGAAGAACTGTAAGTCAAATCATATGCAGGAGACAAATACCACTCTTTTTTATTATGATGATTATTCCCATTTATTTAAAAATCTTAAGTAAACATGTAATATTCCATCTTTATCAATATTAGGATTTTCTAATACTTCATATAATGATCCGGCTGGTACAACGGCCTCATTTTTAATTTCACCGAACATCGCCCCCTGTGTCCTTGGCGGCATAATAGCTTGTAATTCAGATATTTGAGAGCCTTCTGGTAATTCTATCTCAATTAAAATGCCATTGTGGCCCTTATTATAAATATTTGCCTCTTCTGCAGAATTTGTTATGTAAGCATAACCTTTGTCAGGTAATACCACTTGCCCCTTTCTATAGCTTAAAAATTGTTGATATTCACTATCTGAAATATTTTCAATACCTCTGTAGTATTTTTGTTTTTTAGCCATTTTGGGCAATAATTTAAATTCATCATTTAATCTTTGCTTCATTGTTATCGGATTTTCTTTTATTGGAATTTTTCTATAATATTGACCGATGCCTGTTTTTACAGAATTTGGCATATAACTCATTGCCATATATTGTAATTGATCAACAATTTGTGCATCAGGATTTCTCAATACATCATTTAAATTTGTTTTAAAATATATATTATCAAAATGTCCTTGCGTACATTTAGATTTTATCTCTCCAAAGCTTTTTGTTAATAATGAAAGTAAATTTGCCCCCTCTGCTTTAGCTTTAAATTTTGGGGTTGTATATTTGTAATTATTTTGATTTGTAATTTTTATTTCCATAACAACCTTTTATTGCTACATATATATATAAAGTTGTAAAGAATGTAGTTTTGACATAAAATCATAAATTTTTACAAAATTTAACAAAAATGTCTCAAAATCCCTGTTACTTTTGTAAACC
Organism: uncultured bacterium; assembly: GCA_902802935.1. Lineage (GTDB taxonomy): Bacteria > Cyanobacteriota > Vampirovibrionia > Gastranaerophilales > Gastranaerophilaceae > CAG-196. The sequence continues at coordinate 42,455 of CADCNZ010000089.1, forward strand.
TAGCTTGTAGGTTGGAATTTTTGCACCAAGAGAATTCTCAAACTTTTTATATTCTGGGGGAAATACTTCAAAACTCCCGTCTTGGATTTGCTGCTTGGTTGTCGGCGTGAAACGAGTTGCGTGTTTTGCTGTCGCAAAACAACTCCACTCTCTGCCGACAATCCGCTCCACGCTCGGAAAGTTTCGTTTTATAACATGTGAGAAATTTTAACGATAAACTTCCACTCTTAATTTACCCCTTGAACCTTCGGTTCAAGTTTGCTCAATTCCCTCGCTATCCGGACTA
>CADCNZ010000090.1 GCA_902802935.1 uncultured bacterium
GTCATTGAATCAATATCTTCTTTGGTTAAAAATCCGCGTGATACAGCTCTGTCTTTAATTTTTTCAAGATTAAATCCTTGACCGTCATCTACTACATCAATTATAACGGTATTGTCATCTTGTTTTGCAGACAATATAATCTTTCCTACCGGAGATTTCCCGTTTGCAATACGCTCTTCTTTTGTTTCAATACCGTGGTCAATCGCATTTCTTAATATATGAATGAGAGGAGTTTTAATCTCTTCTATAATTTTTTTGTCAGCGCAAGTTTCTTTACCCTCGATTTCAAAGTCAATATCCTTACCTTTTTCAGTTGCGATGTCTCTAACCATTCTTGAAAAAGAATTAAAAACGGTAGAAATTGGCAGTACGCGTATATTCTTAACCATAGATTCCATTTCATCTATAATTAATCTCATTTTCATATCATCTTCTTTTGAAGATCTATATAAAGAATTTAAGTCATAAATTGTTCTCGAAACATTTTGCGTTATATCTGATAGCAGAGCAAAAACTTGTTTAACAAATGCTGTTGTATACTGTTCAGCATTTGTTCCCTGAAGGTATTTACGATTGTAATATCTCAAATAATTTGATGTCTTCAATAAGTCTTTTTGGCAAGCTTCATTAACAACTTTTATATAATCAATTTTTTCAAGATTTTTCTCAGTTTTAATTTTGGTTATTATTAATTCTCCAAGCTGATTAACCAATAAATCCAATTTTTGCGCATTTACATGCAAAGTTTTTATTTCTGTTGTACCTGCAGAACCGCTTCCTTGAGCTGTTTGCGCCGATAAATTTTTAATCTCGCTAACACCTGTATCTTTTTTATAATTTAACTCCAAAAGTTGTTTCATAATTTCGAGCTGCTGAACTATTAGCTCGCTGTCAATACTTTCATTTGGAGAAGCACAATATTCAATACCGCTTTTTAAAGTAAGTACCATTTGTTCTTCAAGCTGCACAGAGTTTTCAGTTATAAAATCCAAAATTTCAAGAACCATATTTACTACTTCAAGAATATTTGAATCTTCTATGCTTTCTTTTAACTTTAATATGTCTTCCTTTATTTCAGTTGTATAAACACAGCTCCCCTGAAGCATTGTTATTTTTTCCGCAACATCAAAAAATGTAAAACCTTCACTTTCTGATTCAATACAAGAAGTGGTATATTTAGAAGCCGCTGAGCCAAGCTCATTGCGCATTTCTAAAATTTCACTTATTGTAAATTTATTGGTTGCATGCATTACAAAATCAAGCTTTGTTATAATATTTTCCAAAGAGGATTTTACTTCATAAAGGTTAGTAGTTTTAAAAAATTCATAAACTTTTTGAACTTCTTCTTTAAGTATAACCGTATCTTGAGTTTCTTCCTCCGGCACAATACTGTCTATAATCTCAAAACAATTATTAAATATTTCATTAATTTCTTCCTGATGAGATATTAATCCGGCATCATTTAATGGTTCCGCAGCTTGTTGAATTATTTTGGGATCCTGTGACTGTTCCGGAATAACAACTTCTATTACATGTTCGAGGCTTGAAATCGTTGCACTGTAATCTTCATCTATTATTTCCCGTTCATTTTTTACGGACTCCTGAAGGTATTTGGATACAATCTCCAACGTCCTGCTGACGATATTTATTGTAGAAGAATCAAGAAGAAATTTATCATTATTTGCCGCATCAAAAATATCCTCTGTCTTGTGAATAAGGTTTTGAATATTATTAAAACCAACCATTCTTACAGCGCCTTTAAGACTATGTAAGTCTCGGTATACACCGGCTATAATATCTTTATTTGCAGGAGTTGTTTCCAGAGAAAAAAATGCACCAAATAACCTGTCTATAATTTCCTCAGACTCGGTCTGAAAAATAGCAAAAACTTCTTTATTATTGTTATTGTCGTTATCTAAAAAATCCATGAGATGCTCGAACTACCAATATTATTCTACAGCTGAATTCTTAATTTCGTTTGATAAGTTATTGAGAGCTGCCACTTTTTCTGCACTATAGTTAATGCTCTGCAAAAACTCGGAAGTTATATCAATGTTTTCAGAATCTATAGCATTCATTCTCTCTATAATATCATTTTGACGCTGAGCATTTTTTGATATTGTGTCTAAAGATTCGAGAACATTTCCTATTAGTGCAAGCAGTGTTTCTGAATCAGTAGAAAGCGAGTTAATATCTTTTACTACAGATTCAATTTCTTTTGAGCCTTCTTCTGTTGCCATGACTGTAGAATTCGTTGTATATTGAATATTACTTGTTAGTGATGTAATCTTGGTTATAGCCTGTTTTGATTCATCTGCAAGTTTTCTGATTTCACCTGCAACAACCGCAAAACCTTTACCGTGTTCACCTGCTCGCGCTGCTTCAACTGCAGCATTAAGAGCAAGCATATTTGTTTGTTCAGCTATGTCATCAACAACGCTGATAGAATTGCCTATTTGTTGTGAATGCTCTGAAAGCTCAAGAATCAGCTCCGCAATCATTTGAATTTTTTGCCTTAATACAAGCATTTTATCCGCATTTGATGTAATAGCTTCGTGTTCTTTTTGAGAAAAACTTATAGATTGGTTTATTTGTTTTTCGGTATTTTTAGAAGTGCTTACAGACTCTTCGGATATTGTTTTAAGTTTATCAATCAATCCGGAAATATTTCTAATATTGCCGTTTAGCGTTTCGAATGCTTTCTTTTGAGAATTAATATTTTCAACGATATCTGCTAACGGTTCAGATATAGACTCTGACTGTGCTGTCAGTGATTTTTTAATTGCTATGGAAACCCATTGCTTTGTTGCAATATGTACAACAAAGTTAAGTATAATTATAACGGTCAAAAATACCAATGTATCATAAGGAGGTATCGCTTTAAGCTTTGCAAATACCATAAAGATAACACATGTTACAACAAAAGCAACAATATCTATGATACATTTAACATTAAATCTCTGTTTAATACCGAAATTCCAATCACTAGCCACTTCTTCTCTCCTATAGTTTTTTTTGAGCATTTATTATATAATTATTTTATACTAAAATCTACAAAATTGGAATACGCAAATTA
>CADCNZ010000091.1 GCA_902802935.1 uncultured bacterium
CATATCAGTAATTGCCTGAACAACAAGACTATTGCCGGCTGTTATATTTGCACCTGATTTAACTCTTGCTTCATTGAGAACATCAAGTACTGAAATATTCAAGGCCAAAGTAGGTGATGTTTTTAAGAATGCAGTTGAATTAAAAGGAAGTTCTGATTTGGCTAAAATATTAGTATTGTTTGTTGATGCAATTTTTGCACCATCTTCTATCGTGACTTTAGTTTGAAGTTTACCCAGATGAACAATTTGTTCAGTTAAAAATTCTACTATATTTGTTATACCAAAATAATTTAGAATTGTTTCATCAAGACCGAAAAGGTCGCTATCTGCTTTTGTAGCTTTAGCCAATGCTCTGAGTGTTACATCATGGCCTTGAATATCAGCCTTTTCTTTAACATTTATTAATGAAGTAGTAACATCTTCCTTTACACCGTCCGCGGACTCTTTATCAACACTGTATATTTCTGTTTGTGCAATAACGTTACCACCGTTTGCATGAACTTTACCGTTTATATTAACAATTGCACTTAAATAATCAGAATTATCAGAGCGATTTTGCGAAAGTATATTTATTCCCTTACCGCCATTCATTGCTGTTGTAAAAGTACTTGAATAAGCAGGGCTGGGTCCAACAGATGCGACAACATTTGTTCCATCACTATTTGCAGTAAACGACATATTAGCATTAAGTTCCGCATCTTTACCGATAGTAATATCTCTTCCGCCATTTATTAAATCGATACCGCCTGCCGAATTGATTTTACCGTCTATTGTAATTTTTGCAGGAACCATTTCTAATTGTTTTGTACCGTCATCGGTTGTTCCTATAAAATAATTATCCCCGCCGAACTTAAAAGTAATCAGTTTATCAAGATTATTGTTATTCACCGAACTGCTGTCAAAAATCTTTTTCATCAAACTTTCTTTTGGGGTCATTAAAGTAAGTGAACCAACGTTGAATACACCTGTTTTACCGACAACAAAACCGTTAGGGTTGGCAAATAAAACATTGCCGCCGATTTGTCCGTTCATATAGGAATTTACAACACCGTTTATTTGAGAGGCAGAACTGTCAAAAATCAAGTTAACAAGCTTGTTTTGAGCATTTATAAGGTTCATGTTAACGATGTCGCCTTGGCTGACGTTAAACCTGCCAAAAGTATTTATACCGATATTACCGGCACCGTTTGTCGTATTTGTCTGAATATTAAAGATATTACCGTTTTGATTAATTGTTGTTGCAGTCTTAAACGGTACACCTGCTTGATTAATCTCTGTTGCTACTACCGCAAGAGATGTATTATACATGGCAAACGCAAAAACCATTGCAGACGCAATTGCGCGTTTGTAATCGAATAATTTCATTAACATGTTATATTACTTCCAAAATTATACTACTGCTTACGCATTAATTATAACATATCGCACACATTTTTGCACCAATTAATTGCCAATATTGCAATTTGACCTAAAAAGATTTATCTTATATTATAAAAAAGAGAGTCGTAAAAGAATTTGAAAGTATGAAAAGATCTTCTCTGATATTAACAACCGTTTGCTGTTTAGCATTATCTTCCTTAATTGCGTGTGCTGAGGAAAGTATTTACCCTGCTTCTGTTGAAGAAGCAACACAACAAACTACACAGAAACAATCATTTTGGAGTAAGCTTAGAAGGGACAAGTCTATCAAGTCAAATGTTACGGAAGAAGAATCAGAAATCCCTGATATAAACAAAAATATTGTTGCTCCCAATGAATCTCCAGGGCTTTCTACTGATCCGGAGAAAACAAAAAGATATTATGATTCTTTTGAAGGTGCTCACAGAACAAAGTTAAAAAAAGACACTTCAAAGCAAGAGGTTATAGAAGATGAAATTCTACAGCTTCCTGCAAGAATCCAAACTGATGCTAAATCTATCCACATTGACAGAGTTGAATTTACAGAGTCAAAAATATTTACAGGTCAGGAACTGGATAAATTCAGAAAATTAGCAGAAGGTAAAGACCTAACAGCAGAAGATTTGAATAATCTTATAAGAATAATTAACAATCAATACTTGAAAAAAAATATTATAACCGCAAGAGCTTTTTTGAATGAAAATTCTTTCCAAGCCGGTGTTTTAAATATAGAACTTATGGAAGCAAAAATTGGTAAAGTAATGATTGAAGGCAACCGATTTAACAGGAAATGGTATCTTAAATCTCAAATCAGCGGGAAATCAGGTGATGTACTAAATCTTCAAACAATGGAACAGGATTTAAAGCGATTCAACAAAAATGCCAGAAGCGTACAAATGTCAGCCAAATTGAAACCGGGAGAAGAATATGGGACTACTGACATAATTTTGCAGGCAGACGAGCAATTTCCTTACCATTTTACAGCATCTTGGGATAGCTTTGGTCGTGAAACAACAGGCCTTATGAGAGGCGGCTTAATGCTATCAGCAGACTCTTTTCTTGGATTTCAAGACAGATTAACAGGTGCAATAAACTTATCTCGTGGAGCACAAAATCCATTTATAGATTATAACATTCCGATAAACAGAAAAGGCACAAGACTTGGTGTTTCATATATGTATGGAAATAACAAAGTCAAAAGCGGGCAATATAAAGAATTTGACCTTGGTGCAAATACGCATGTCCTGAGTACATATATTACACATCCCCTTATTGATAATGAAAAAGGCGCTTTGAATTTTAACACTTCTGCAAACTTTAAATTTTCAAAAGCGACTATTTCAGACTATATATATTCTAACTACAAGGACTACAATTTAGCAGTTGGTTTAGGCGGACACAGAAATTTTAAGAGAAGCGTGTTGTATGGTTCTTTATATTCAACTAATGGTATAATTGATGACCATATAAGACATAACAGCAACTTTTTTACAAAAATTACTGCAGATGGATATTATGTTCATTATTTGCCAAAAGGAATCATCGCAACATTAAGAGCCGGCGGGCAATATTCACCTCACGATATTCAATACATAGAACAGTATCAAATCGGTGGCATTTCAAGTGTAAGAGGGTATTCCGAAAGTTTATTGCTTGCAGCAAGTTCTTATTTTGTGAGTGCGGAAATGTTATTCCCTATACCATTTTTACCGGAAACAATAAATGTACCTTTCACAAAAGGAGAAAAACAATACAGATTAAAAGATTCATTCAAATTAGCCTTATTCTGTGACCAAGGTGCGATTTTTCCGCATGAAGGTCATGTCGGGACACCTAACTTCTTAATGAGTGTAGGTGCCGGTATAAGAATGGCTATTTCAAAATATATTACTGCAAGGTTATATGTCGGTGTACCTCTAATGAATACCGGCATGTATCATGAAGCAAACGCTCGTGTTCACTTTGACTTAATAACTTCTCCGTTCTAAAAAAGTTTAAATACAACAATAATTTAGGTCTAAAATATTAATAATATACATTTCAAAGTCTTTGTTATAGCGTTCGCCGGTGATAAGTTTGGAAATATAGCTTTCGGTCAAATTTAATCTTTTTGCAAGCATTTTTTGCGGCATATTTTTCTGCAGCATTTTGAAACGTATCATTCTTTCTCTGCGATACAGAAAATGACTTCCGCCATCTTTTATATTATTAGGACTTTTTGACATTTTTTGTTCAAGCAGTTCAATCTGTTTTCTTAATTCTTTTTTCATAGGGCAATTCCTTTTGGATAAATGGTTTTGGTACACACATTCTAACTCTGTTTTGCGATAAAGCAAGGTCTTGCTTCGTTCGCGTTAAACGGGTACCGCCTTACGGCTTTCACCCTCTGCTCACTCGCGCTGTGTCGAAATGATAC
>CADCNZ010000092.1 GCA_902802935.1 uncultured bacterium
ATATAATTGATTATTTAATTAATAAAGCACGCTCGTTCATTTTTTCTACATCAATTCCGCCTCTGAATATTGGATGGACACTTTGGCTGCTAAAAGATAAAACAGATTATATAAAATCACAAAAATTCAAATTAGAAAAACTGGTACGTGCTGTCCATGCCGAAATGGAATTAAAAGGAATAACTACACCCTCTGAAACGCACATCATACCTATTATTGTCGGAAGCAATCAAAATGCAGTAACAGTTTCAGAGAATTTAATGGCTAAAGGTTATTATATTCCTGCAATTCGTCCTCCTACTGTACCGGAAGGCAGTGCAAGGTTAAGACTTTCTCTTACTGCAGATTCTTGTTTTGAAGATATTGAAAATGTAATAAGACTTTGCAATTAGTTATTAAAATAATAGTATTCCCTCTTGCAATAATTTTAAATATATGAGATAATTGTTTTCAAGGTTGGGAGTCAAAGAGTAAAGTATGAAATTTACTTTCGTACTCTGTTGATTGTTATGTAACCTTTGACAAATATGGATTTGTCATTTTTCGATTCTACTTAAGTTATAAGAGTACCTCACATTTATGAGTGAATTCAAATTTAATTACGATTTTCTAAAAAATAATGCGACTTCGGGAAGTTGGAGACGCGGATATGAATATTACCAGAAGGACATGATTCTGGAAGCCCAGCCTGAAAAAAACTTTTATAAAGGTAAAGTAAAAGGCAATTATCAAGATTTTTATATTACAGATTTAATATTTAAAAAAAATAAAGTAGAAGCAAGATGTAACTGTCCTCTAAAAGAAGAGTGGTGTAAACACGCAGTTGCAATCGGATTAAGCGCGATTGAAACAGGCGCATACGACAAATGGATGTATGAAAAATACAAAGTGGAACCGGATTTATCAGATATTGATACTTCATTAAAAGAGCCTGCTCATGGCAGTTATATATTTCACTTTAATCCAAAGCGCAGACAAAACTTTTTCTCAATACTTGTAAGAGACAGAGCGACAAATAAAATCGTGCGTTCTCTTGAAGGAATTTTAAGGGCACTTATTGAAATTCAAAAAGCATCGCCGGATTTTCAGTTGAATGAAGCACAAAAAGTTGAAATTTCATTATTCCAAATAATGTTAAAAATTGCAAAGCAAGATAAAAAAGCAGGCTGGTATGATATTCCTATAACAAAATTTGCTCCTGTTTTTCCAATAATGGCACAATTAGAAGAAGTGTTAGATGAAAAAACTAAAGAGCGTATTAAATTTACGGACAATGTATGGAATTTAAACTTAGATGTGTCAACAACAAACATTAACGGTGGGACAAACATTGTTCTTGAGCTATTTTGGACAAGACCTGATAAAGATGAAACATATCCGTTTGAAGAAATTAAATATTTTTCAAGACAAATCAAGTGGGGCAGATATAAAAATATAATATTTCCTATTAATATTGCAATGAATGAGCTTCCTCAAAGCATTATAAAATCTACATTTACTGATTTAAAAGATGCTGACGGCGGTAAGTTTGTTTACGAAGAATTGCCTCATCTGCAAGAAATAATGCCAGTAACAATAGCTGAAAATATAAGCGGATTATTGATGGATCACAAAAAACCATTAAATATTGTAACGCTGGGAATTGACTATGACCAATCACTGAAAGCATCTTTAGAATTTGATTATTCCGGAGTTAGAGTTCCATACTCAAAAAGCAAAGAAAAATCACCTTACATTTCTGTAAAAAGCGATAAAGAAGATTTGGTATACTGGATTAAAAGAGACTACGAACACGAACAATCCGCATACAATATGCTTCTCGCCTGCAAGTTTGTACCTATGCAAACTAACAACCTTGCTCTTGAGAAAGAAAATGCTATTGATTTTTACAATTATTATATTCAACAAGCAGGTGAAGGATGGAAATTCGAAGAACATGATGATATGAATTTCTTCAAACTTATGCAAGAACCATTTAAAATGTGTGCAAAAATCGATTTTTCTGAAGAATCAATTGACAGTATGGAAATTCAATTGTACGGACAAGTTGGCGAAGAAATAATTAATTTTGATGAAATTTATGAGACAATTCAAAGCGGCGAGAAATATGCACGTGTACGAAGTTTAGGTTTTGTAGAATACCCTGCTCAGAACATTTATGCAATAATGCGTTCATTTAATTCTTTTGATGCGTATAGAAATAATGAAAACAAATTTTTAGTTAAAACGTATCGTGTTGGTCTGATTACAGAACTTCAGAACCAAGGTTTTGAACTTGTGATGAGTGAAAAATTCCAAAAGTTTTGGGAACAAATTTCAACATTTTCAACAACTTCTGATGGTGCAGAACTTCCAAATTCGGTTAATGCAGAGTTTCGTGAATATCAAATCAAAGGTTTCCATTGGTTATGGTTTTTGTACCAATACGGCTTAAATGGTATTCTTGCTGATGACATGGGACTTGGTAAAACTTTACAAGCATTAACACTTTTACAAAAGGCAAAAGATGTGGACGGTCCAATGCCAACACTGGTTATTGCACCAACAACAGTTGTATTTAACTGGGAAAATGAAATTCAAAAATTCACACCGGAATTAAGTTGTCTTAAAATTCAAGGTGCGGACAGAAAAGGATTATTCAAAGAAATTCCTAATTACGATATTATTATTACAAGTTATGCCTTAGTAAGACGTGATATAGCAAAATTAAAGAAATATAAATTCAGGTACATTATTCTTGATGAATCTCAGAATATTAAAAACGCGATTTCGCAAACAGCACAATCTGTAAAAGAACTTATTGCCGACCACAAGCTGGCATTATCAGGCACTCCAATTGAAAACA
>CADCNZ010000093.1 GCA_902802935.1 uncultured bacterium
ACATCAAAGGACCTGGTTCAGGACGTGAAACTGCAATAAGAGCAATTCAAGCAGCAGGTCTTGAAATCACATTAATCAAGGACGTTACACCTATTCCTCACAACGGGTGCAGACCTCCTAAAAAGAGACGTGTATAGTTGAATTTTCTGTAGAGCGACGGCGAACGAAGTGAGCATAGCTCGAAGAACCGCGCAGCTGAGTGAATGACAGTTTTGCGAGAGTAAAAACGAAATGAACGATTGCGCAGCGTGAAGGAATAATTCAAACACAAAAAGTATAAATAACAGTCGGGGCTTGAGCTTCGCCAAAAGCACAAACCATAGATGCCCGACAAAAGAAAAGGAGAAAATAATGGCAAGATACACAGGACCAACGAACAAATTGTTCAGAAACAAAAAAGTTTCAGATTTATCAAATAGAAAATTAACATCTTCTATGAGACAGACAGCGTCAGGACAACACGGTGCTGAAAGAAAGAAACCTTCCGAATATGCTATTCACTTAGCAGAAAAACAAAAAATAAGATTTACATATTTAGTAAGTGAAAAACAATTTGCTAAATATTATCACGAAGCTGCAAGAAAAAAAGGCGTTACAGGTACAATCCTTCTTCAAATTCTTGAATCAAGATTGGATAACGTTCTTTACAGAGCAGGTTTTGGTGTTACTCGTAAACAATCAAGACAAATCGTTAACCACGGACACGTTCTTGTTAACGGTAAAAAGGTAGATATTCCATCATACCTGATTAAAGCAGGAGATGTTATTACAATAAAATCAAGAAGCAATGAATACTTGAAAACAGTTATGAGCGCTATAGATTTGTCAGGCGTTCCGGCTTGGATGACATTGGATAAAGACGCTCTTAAAATTACATTCGAAAGAATACCTCAAAGAGAAGAATTAGATCCTGATTTCAAGGAACAACTTGTTATAGAATACTATTCAAAATAAGGCTGATAGGAGAGAAAAATATGGAATTAAAAATTAAAACCGTTAATACAATGACCAGCTCTGATGGTTCACAGTATGGTAAATTTACTATTGAACCTTTAGAAAGAGGTTTTGGTACAACTATCGGTAACGCACTCAGACGTGTTTTACTTTCAAGTTTGGAAGGTACAGCTGTTACATCTTGCAGAATTGAGGGTATAACTCATGAGTATACAGCAATTCCTGGTGTTTTAGAAGATGTTATTGATGTAATGCTTAACCTAAAAGGTTTAGCAATCAAAACTGATTCAAAAGAACCTCAACAATTAAGAATTGACGTTGATAAACCCGGACCTGTGTTAGCTAGCGATATTCAACTACCGGCAGGAGTAAAAGTTGTAAATCCGGATTGGTTAATCTGTACAATTGCAGACGGTGGTTCATTCCACGCTGATATAGTTGTTGAAACAGGAAAAGGTTATGTTGCTAACGATATTCCAAGGAATGCAAAATCCGGAACTCCTATCGATATGCTTCCTATTGATGCAACATTTATGCCTGTTAAAAGAGTTAGATACGACGTTGAAAATACTCGTGTTGGTGACAATATTGATTTTGATAAATTAACTCTTGAAATTTGGTCAAATGGTACTGTTGACGTAACTACAGCACTTACAAAAGCTGCTGATTTATTGATTGAACACTTTGTACAAATTTCTTCTATTACAGGCAATAGCACTCACAAAGAAATTGAAGAAAAAGTTGCAGTTCAAGATGAAGAAGTTGCTTCTGCTCCTTCTGAAGACGAACCATCAATTACAATTGATGAATTGGAACTTTCTGTAAGAGCTTATAATTGCTTAAAAAGAGCAAGCATAAATTCTATGGCAGAACTTTTGAAGAAATCAGAACATGATTTATTAAATATTAAGAACTTTGGTAAAAAATCATCAGATGAAGTTATTGAAAGACTTCACCACTTCGGTTTAGACTTAGCTCCGAATCCGGAAGGCGTTGATGATGAAGTTGCAGTAGAATCTGCCGAATAGTTAAAAACACTAAACAGAAATAAAATAGTAAAAGATAATAAAGGAAAAGAACAATGAGACACCAAACTAAA
>CADCNZ010000094.1 GCA_902802935.1 uncultured bacterium
ATCGCAGCCTGCGTTTTGAAACGGAACGCCTGGAAGAAGAAAACCATCAGGGCGTGGCGGTGATGAATTATACAGACCGGGAAACGCCGTATACCCGCAGTATTGAGCATAAACATTTTGAATTTGGAAAGCAGCCGGTTACTTATGTGACAAAAGAATATCCGGCAGACTGGAAGCCGGGTGATGAGGCCTATTATCCGGTGAATGATGAAAAAAATCAAAAGCTGTATTCGCGGTACGCTGAATTAGCAAAGAAAGAAAAGAATGTTATTTTTGGCGGACGGTTGGCGGAGTATAAGTATTATGATATGGATGATGTGGTCAAGAGAGCGTTGGATGTGGTGGAAGAAGTCTTATAATAAATAGTTTTTGGAGCAAGATTAATAAATGTCATATCAAGATAAAATATCTAAGTTGCCTGTTTATATACAAGCGTTTTTGCTTAATGGTTTAATTGCCGGTATTGTTGTTGCCGCATTTGTATATTCTGGAAATGGTACTTTTTCCATGCTATACGATTATGCTGCACAAGAGATTCCTTATAATGTGTTTATGAATCAATCTGTCAAAGATGGCTTGTTATTGTGGAATTGGGGTATAGATTTAGGAGGGAATTTTTTAGAAGCATTTGGCTTTTACAATTTAGGGAGTCCTTTTTTTTGGTTGCTGTTACCATTTGAATCAAAATGGATTCCATATTTAATGCCATGGATGATAGTGCTAAAATTTGCGGTAGCGGGAGCTTTATCTGCGTTATATTTTTCTCGTCATTTGAAAACAAAATGGGGGATGCTTTCTGCTTCCGTGTTGTATGCTTATTCAGGATTTCAGCTTACCAGTTTGGTTTTCTATCTTTTTCATGATGTAGTTGCATTTTTTCCTTTATTGCCTTACTGTATGGAAAGGTTGGTAGAAGAAAAAAAACGTGGGTGGTTTGCCGTCGCGTGTTGTTTTAATATATTGGTAAATTATGTATTCTTTTTTCAAGCAATTCTTTTTTTAATAATTTTTTTTATTGTAAAATATATAATTCCTGTTTTTTGTATTGACAAAGATTCAAAATGTTTAGTAGGGAGATTAAAACAAAATGGTAGAGAAATTTTTAGTGCCTTTTTATCTTGTGTTGCAGAGGTGACAATCGGAGTCCTTATTAGTGGGGCGTTGATACTTCCTGTTATTGAGGGAACTATACATAATCCGCGTATTAGTAATCATTTACCAATTTCTTCATGGTTATTGATTAAACAAACGGATATATTGCGCTTCGTAAAAGCAATCCTTTTTCCTGCAGAGCCAATGAATTGTTCTTATAGTGTAACTATTAGTGACTGGTATACTAATGCGGCCTATTTGCCAATGACAGGGTTTGTTTTTGTATTAGCTTATTTACGTAAAGGCAGTGGGTGGTTAAAAAATATCCTGATTGCGTGTTTGATTATGGCAATCGTTCCGGTTTTATCACATTCATTTTCATTTTTAAATGTGGAAGACTATAAAAGGTGGTATTATATCATTTGTTTGTATTTTGCTCTTGCTACCGGTAGAGTACTGGAGCGTTCTGAGAAATATGATGTTATCTGGCCAACAAAGTTTTGCATATGGAGTGTCCTATTCTTTTTTGCTTATACAAATTATAAAAATATGATAAATAATTATGATGAATATCTGGTAAACATCATCTTTGCTGTCTGCAGTATGTTATATTCTGTTTGTGTCTATAATGGTAGAAAAAAAAGTGTTTTTGAAAAACAGTTTTTAATTTCACTGGCAATAGTTAGTATGATATTGATGGGAACATCAATAAACAATTATCAGAAATATTTTGATAATACGATGATTAATTTTAAAAAAATTAATCATACCGTGGATCAAGGGGTATTTGCATATCTTAACAGTTTTTCGGATTTGCATAACAAATTGCCGTACAGATATTATTTCGACGAAGGAGTAGGTTATACATATTACAATTTGGCAATGATGAATTCGCTTCCATCCATCAATTCTTTTTTATCTACAGTAAATCACTCGGTTCTTGATTTTTATTTTAATTTAGGCGTTGGCAGACATACTATGGCATTGCAGGGACCTGTAGGAACAAATGAATTATTAGGTGCTCGCTATGTCGTTTCTTTAAAACAGATTCCACAGAATGTTCAAATTAAGTCCTATAAAAATAAAAATAATCAAGATATTTATATATCTGAAAATCCAAGGGCGTTGCCAATAGGATTTACATATGAAAGATACATTAAAAAAACTGATTTTGAAAAATTGCCAAAAAATCAACGTGCTTTAGCTATGTTGCAGTTTTTGGTTGTTCCGGATGAAGAAGTTCCGAATGTTAATAGTATACTTGATTATTCCAAACCTAAAATTGATTTCTTAGTATCTCGAAATTTAGAATATATTGTAAACAAACACAAAATGGAAACAATACAAGATTTTAAAACAACGAATAATTCATTTTCTGGTAGATTTGTTGTTGACAAAAATAAATATGCATTTTTGAGTGTGCCTTTTAGTCAGTATTGGCATGCAACAGTAAATGGTAAAGAAGTTAGTGTACTAAATGTTAACGGCCTAATGTCTGTTCCTGTTTTGAAGGGAGAAAATAATATAAGTTTTAGATATGAGTATTTACCTCTGAAATGGGGATGCTATTCCAGTATTTTTGGCATTTTTCTATTAACAATCTATTTATGGTTTCTAAATATTATGTTAGCAAAAAATGGAATAATAAATTAGAAGGTGACGAATTGAGTTTACAACATACCATAAGCATCTGTTTTTTGTGTTTTATATTGCTGTTTATATTCTTTGTCAGGCC
>CADCNZ010000095.1 GCA_902802935.1 uncultured bacterium
CGCCCATTGTTGCATAAGTGTATGTATATGCACTTCCTGCAACAGGAATCATGGAAGCAATTTCTGAGTAAGAAAGAGCCGAAAAAACGCTTGCTATTGCAGCAAGTACCATCGAAATTACGATAGCAGAGCCTGCCCCCGGACCATCGGAGCTTCCGACAATAGCGCTTCCTATTATTGTGAAAATACCTGTTCCGACAACAGCACCTATGCCGAGAATTATTAAATCAAATGCATTTAAAGTTTTCTTTAATTCCGAATTAACTCCTTCGTTAATTAATTCTTGAGGGCTTTTACACTTTATTAAGTTATTAAATATTTCTTTTAAATTCATATTTCTTGCTATTTCTTTGTTTCGACTAAATATATTAATCTGATTATGTTATTATATCACTTACAAATTTTCTTGTTTATTATCTTCTGCTTTCCTGTTTTTAATGTATCCGTATGAAGCATATATTAGTATACCCATTATAATCCAAGCAAAAAACAATTCCGTAGAAAGTCTTGCAGAATTACCTTTTGCAATGACCATAGAAAATACCATTAATCCACCGCAGCAAAAAATACCTAAAAGAGGAAACCATGGACAAAACGGGACTTTGAACGGTCTTGGTCTATCAGGATCAATCTTTCTTAAGATTAATATTGCAATGCAAACTATAATGAACGAAGTAAATGTTCCAAAGTTGCATAACGCAGCTGCAGCATCAAGGTTTAATGTAAGAGTTCCGAATATTGAAACAATGCATACAGTCCAAGTCAGGATATGCGGAGTATTGAATTTTGGATGTAATTTTTGGAACACTTCAGGAAGAAAATGATCTCTGCTCATTGAAAACAGAATTCTTGTAGCAGCCATTTCCATAACCAAAAGCACAGAAGTTAATCCTGCAATAATACCAATTGACATAAATCCAGGAATCGCTTTTGCAACCCAGCCATGTAATACATTACCCATAGCATAAGCAAGCGGAGCTCCCAAAAATTCGGGTGCAACATTACCTTGAGTTTTGTATATTCCGGTTAAAACAAGTGCAACAAGTGTATAAACAATTGTAGTTACAACAAGAGACCCTATAATTCCTATAGGCAAGTCTCTTTGTGGATTCTTACATTCTTCTGCAGTTGTTGCAAGAGCGTCAAAACCAATATATGCAAAAAAGATTATAAATGCTCCCATGAAAATACCGTTAGAACCGTTTGGTGCAAAAGGAGTCCAATTAGAAGGTTCTATAAAAAATAAACCTGTAACTATAAATAAACCTATAATACCCATTTTTAATGCAACCATAAATGCAGCCATTTTGGTCGAGTCTTTAGTTCCTTTGACAAGTGTTATAGATATAAATAATATAATCAAAATCGCGGGTAAATTTATACAGAAAGGTATTCCGCAGATTGTCGGAATAACTGAATGGTAGTCGATTCCTTGATTTGTTAAAGTATGTACAGCACTCCTAAAATCACTTACAAGCCAAACCGGAGGGTTTGTAATATATGCGGGTAATACATGCCCGAACCCTTTCAAAAATTGAACAACATAATTTGCCCAAGCGCAGGATACTGCAATAAACGCAATTACATATTCAAGCATTAAAATCCAACCGACAAGCCAAGCTGCAAATTCACCCAGTGTTGCAAAAGTGTATGAATAAGCACCTCCGGCAACAGGAATCATAGATGCAAATTCGCTGAAACACAGTGCGGAAAATACACATGCAATTGCAGCTATAATCATTGAAATTACAAGTGCCGGACCTGCCCCTGGGCTTGTACCGTCAGCAGAACCTGCTGCAGCAATACCTGCAACAGCGAAAATTCCTGAACCTATAATTGCGCCAACACCTAATATTATCAAGTCCCAAACTCCAAGAGTTTTTTCCAGACCACTTTTAGCTACAGCTAATGCGTCATCAGGGTTTTTTCTTTTTAACATATTTGACATTATATCGGTTAGCGCCATCATTACCCTTTCTAATTTATAGGTCGGGTTTTAACCCGACAAACACTTTTTCGTCGGGTAAAACCCGACCTATATTCTTGACTTTATTATTTACACAATGGAAAACCGAGCTTTTCTCTTTGTTCAACATAAAGTTTTGCAACCGCAGAAGCCATTGTGCGAACTCTATTTATAAAGTTTATACGCTCATCTTTTGATATAACACCTCTTGCGTCAAGCAAATTGAATGTGTGAGAGCATTTAAGAACATAATCATAAGCCGGCAAAACAAGCTCAGCATTTACACAGTTATCAACTTCTTTTTGATAAGCATCAAATAAGGAGAATAACCTGTCTGCATCAGAATATTCAAAGTTGTATTTTGATTGTTCTACTTCGTTTTGGTGATAAATTTCGCCATATTTTAGGGTATCATTCCACATAATATCAAATACAGATTCTTTATTTTGGATATACATTGCAATTCTTTCAAGTCCGTATGTTATTTCTAAGGCAACAGGTTTTACTTCTAAACCTCCGACTTGTTGGAAATATGTAAATTGTGTTATTTCCATTCCGTCAAGCCAAACCTCCCAGCCTACACCGGCAGCGCCTAGAGTCGGTGATTCCCAGTTATCTTCAACGAATCTAACGTCGTGTTTAGATAAATCAATTCCCATAGCTTCCAAGCTCTTTAAATAGAGTTCTTGTGCATTATCAGGAGACGGTTTTAATATAACTTGATATTGAAAATAATGCCCCAATCTATTAGGGTTTTCTCCGTATCTTGCATCAGTAGGACGTCTGCAGGGTTCAACCATTGCGGTTTGCCACGGCTCAGGTCCTAAAGCTCTTAAGAAAGTTGCGGGGTTCATTGTGGATGCCCCTTTTTCTATGTCGTAAGGCTGTTGGATAATACAACCGTATTCTGACCAAAAACGTGATAGATTAAGAATTAAATCTTGAAAATTAAGCGCCATTTCTATTTCCTATATTGTAAAATTTACACTTAATAATTATACACACAAAATCAGGTAATATCAAATTAGGGGAAATTTTATGTTAACTTTTGTAAAAGGTTTTATGAAGTGTGAAATTCTGAAAAAATAAAGTACTTTACATGAGTAGTTGTAATATTAGTAGAGAGTTGTATATGTCAAACGAAGTAATGTATATAGTATCATCAGTAATTAACAATATAGCACCGGCTATGGTAGCTTCGGCTGCTCAAAATAAATCATCATCAAAAGAAATCTTTGACGAAGGAACATTAAATTCCGCTAATGAACCATCAGCAAATAAGC
The DNA here is from genome assembly GCA_902802935.1 of uncultured bacterium. Lineage (GTDB taxonomy): Bacteria > Cyanobacteriota > Vampirovibrionia > Gastranaerophilales > Gastranaerophilaceae > CAG-196. The sequence continues at coordinate 3,250 of CADCNZ010000095.1, forward strand.
CTGTGGCAAAAGAAACGGCTCTTGAACAAAATAGTAAATATAAAGATAAAACTTCTGAAGAAGTTTTGAGCAGTATTGTAGAAGGTTTCTCAGAGCTTTCTAATGATATAAAAAAGGATCTTATACATAAATATGAAACAATTTTAGATTTTGCAAAGCAAAATGGTCAAACATTAAGTGATGAAAAAATTCAAAAAAGAATGACAAATTATGCAAAAGGATTGCAATATCACCAGATAGAATCAAATTTTGCTGATGCGTGGAAAAATGACGCAGAAAACAGCGATTTAAAAATGGAAAATAAAGATGTTGAAGGTGCCGTAAAAAATGGTAATATGGAAAAATTTAAACAAGCCTTCCATGATGCTGCACAACAGTATATTGAATTATATGATAATGCACAAGGCGATGGATATATCGATATTAAAGAATTGGCAGTGATGGAAGAAAAAGAATTGGGTAGAAAATTGACAAAAGAAGAACAAAAAATTGTAATAGAAGAAGCTATAAATAGAATAGCCGTTTTAGACCAAAACGGAGATAATAAACTTGACGAAGATGAAATAGCGGCATACTTATGGGCAATGTCAAAAGTTAATGACGGAGAAAATGGTAAAACAGCACAAGATATAACATATGAAGAATGGAAAACATCACAAGAAAGCATGGGAATTTTAACACTTGGTGATGACGCAACCAAAGAAGATAAAATCAAATACGCAAAATTTGCGCAAGCTCTTGATAACGGATATGAAGGTTTAAAGAGAAAGTAGATGCTAACTAAGGATTAACACCTTTCACCAATCTTGTAATTTCTTCTGTTGCGTTTAATTTTGCAAGAGAAGACGTATTCTGTTTTAAATAATTAATTTTTACAGGATTATTTATCAAGTCTACAATTATTTCTCTAAGCTTATTAGGCTCTAGTTCAGAATCTTCCAGATAAATACAAGCTCCCATATCTAAAAGAGATTTTGCGTTTATTCTCTGATGGTTTGCTGCAGCGTATGGATAGGGTATAAGAATTGGTGCAACATTAGATGCGCAAATTTCTGAAAGGCTCAATGAACCTGCACGAGAAATTACGATGTCACTCGCTTTTAGTACAGAAACCATGTTATCAAAGTATGGTCTTATCAGTAGATTTTTATCTTGTTCACAAGTCGGATAAAACTGTTTAAGTCTTTCTGTAATCTCATCATAATTTTTCTTGCCAGTTTGGAAAATTACCTGAAGTCCGAATTCTTGTGACAGTTCTTTTAACAGTTCAACTGTTGTATTGTTAATAGATTTAGCACCTTGTGAACCTCCCATAACACAAAGAGTTAGCTTGTCTTCAAGTCCAAGTTCTTCAAGAGCCTGCTTTTTTGTTATAGTCTTAAACGTTTTACGAATAGGGTTTCCTGTTACAATTGCATGCCTATTTGGTATATATTTTCTGGCTCTTTCAAATGCTAATGTGACGTATTTTGCTCTGCGAGAGAGCTTGCGTGTTACGAGCCCTGGCATGGCATCGGAATCATGCATTACATAAGGTGTTTTAGTAATGATACAAGCAAAAATCATTGGCGCAGAAACATATCCTCCGGTTGCAAATACAGCATTTGGTTTGTATTTTTTGATATATTTTATTGAAAAAAGTATTGATTTAAAGAGTTTAACACCCCACCAAAAAAATTTTGCATTCAGTTTTCTTGGCATACCGGAAACGCCCACATGTAAAAATTTGTATCCTTTCTTTGAGGCAAGTTCAAATTCCATATTATGTCTGTTTCCGACATAATAAACCTTGTCTCCGCCTTCATTAAGCTCATCTGCCACTGCAAGAGCAGGATATATATGACCTCCCGTTCCGCCGCCGGTTACGAAAAATTTGCTATTGTATATTTCTGACATTACCAAACCTTACTTTTTTTACATTATCTTTTGATATATTTAATAAAATTCCAATCATCCACAGAGATACCATTACCGAAGAACCACCGTAACTTATAAACGGCATAGGAACACCGGTTGCAGGTACAAAAGAACTTGCAACCCACATATTCAAGAATCCTTGAAAACATATTGAGAATGTAAGCCCCAGAGCAAGAAGTTTTCCATACATATCTTGGCACTTCACAGCAATTGTAAAACCTCGTTGTAAAATAGTCCAGAACAAACATATAATGAGCAAGCAGCCAATAAAACCGTGTTCTTCGCCAATAACTGCATATATAAAGTCGGTATGTGCTTCAGGAAGCCATGCAAGTTTTTGTTTAGAACTTCCATATCCTACACCGTATAATCCGCCGGAGGCAAAAGCAACAAGGGATTGAATGATGTTATAACCTGCGCCCAAAGGATCTGCTTCAGGATGAAGCCATGTTGTAATTCTTGAAGACTGATATCCTCTCAAACCTTTCAAAAGCATTAAAGGTATCATTAACCCACCTGCCCATAAAATCAGTTGAATTGAACCGCCTGCACAAATATATATTGCAGCGGATGTCGCAAGCAAAAGTATTACCATACTCAAGTTGGGCTGTATAAAAATAAGCCCTATCATAATTAATATAGGAATAAAAGCTGTTACAATTTTATTGTTATCTAATAGTATTGGATTTTTATAAAATACTGCAGCTAAAAGCATCACAACAGCAGGTTTTGCAAATTCTGATGGCTGCAAGCTCATAGGACCTATATTTATCCATCTTTGTGCGCCATTAACTGTTGTTCCCATAATTTTTACCAAAATAAGCATTACAATTACAAAAATTGTAAAAGGCAGTGTGTACATTATTAGTTTTTTATAGTGAAAATTTGATAAAAATTTTAATCCAATAAAACCAACAATCACTCCTAACATTTGTTGTATTAAAAATCGTGTGGGATTAAGTCCCATTTCCAGACATTTAGGTGCACTGGCTGAAAAAATAGACATCAACCCAATTACAACAAGAAATATTACTGCAATCAGCAGCGGTCTGTCTGATTGCATGTTTTGAGTACTAAAATTTTGGTTACTTGGATAGGACATATTCTTTGAAAACTTCTCCTCTATGTTCGTAACTCTTGAACATGTCAAAGCTTGCGCAAGCAGGCGAAAGCAATACAACATTCGGTTTCAAGTCTATTGCTTTATCTATTGCAGATTCCATGGAATCTGCTTTTATTATATTACTAAATCCGTTTTTTTTCAGATTTTCTTCAAATCTTTCTGTGGCTTCACCGATTAACAAAACAGTATGAATATGCTTGTTTATTGAATGGCACATTTCAGTTAAATCAGTATTTTTATCGCGTCCGCCTAGAATCAGTGCCACGTCAACATTGTTAAAAGAATCAATTGCAACAATAGAAGCTTCAGGGTTTGTAGCTTTTGAATCATTATAGAAAGTGATTCCGTCCAGCTCTCTAACTTTTTCCAACCTGTGTTCCGGTGGAGTAAATGTGCTTATTCGCTCTCTAATATCTTCTGTTTTCATACCCAAAAGTTTTGCGATAATAATCCCGCACATAATATTTTGATAATTATGATGTCCCAAAAGCTTACAATCAGAGAGTTTAATTATTTCTTCTCCTTTATAGAAAATTGTTCCCTCTTTCACTTCAGCGCCGTCTTTAGAATCAAAAAATACTACGTTTTTGCATTCTTTTGCAAACTCTTTTAATCTTGGATCTGATGCGTTTAAAACGGAATATTCAGGTGTTTGTTTTCCCAAAAAAAGTTTTGCCTTAGCTTTAAAATAATTTTCCAAGCCTCCGTGCCAATCAATATGGTCAGGTGTAAAATTTGTCCAGCAAGCAATTTTTGCCTTAAATTCAGATGTCATTTCAGCCTGATATGAACTTACTTCGCAAACTAAAAAGTCGTGTTTTTCATCAATTAATGATGTCGGCGGAACACCGATATTTCCGCAAACAGGTGCAGACCATTTTTTACTCAAAATATGTGAAACAAGTGCTGTTGTTGTTGTTTTACCGTTAGTACCTGTTATTACAATAAATGGAATATTTGTATTTCTGTACGCTAACTCAATTTCTGATATTATCGGAATATTTTTAGATTTTAATTTTTGAAAAATTTCTGACTTTGGAGGGATTCCGGGACTTGTTACTGCAAACAAAGTACCTTCAATAAATTTATCTGTATGTCCTCCTGTTTCAATTTGAATGCCTTTGGCTTTAAGCTCTTCGCATTTACTCAAATATTCTTCTTTTGGTTCTTTTCCTTCTGTAATACAAACATTATAACCATGGCGCAGAGCCCATTCTGCCGCTGAAATTCCGCTTTTGGATAAACCTAAAATTAATATATGTTCTGACATTTTCTACCTTTTTTACAAAATATTATTTAACACAACAGCAATAATTCCCAAAACAAAAGAAACTGCCGTAAATTCTTTAACAATTCTTATTTCAGAATGTCCTGAGAGTTCAAAATGGTGATGAATCGGAGACATTTTGAAAACACGTTTTCCTGTTAATTTGAAGCTTGTAACCTGTATAATAACAGAAAGAGTTTCAATAACAAACACTCCGCCAAATATTACCAATAGAAGCTCACATCTTGCTAAAATTGCCAATGTTCCTAACAACCCGCCAAGGGCAAGCGAGCCTGTATCACCCATAAATACTTGTGCTTTGGGTTTGTTATATTTTAAAAATCCAATTAATGCACCTATAACAGTTGCTGAAACTATTGCAACTTCATTATATCCGCCCCAAAATGCAATTAAACCGCACGCAAGAAACGCAGGTATGCCTGTTGATGCTGCAAGCCCATCCAAACCATCTGTTAAGTTGTATGCATTCGAAGCGCCTGTAACAACAAAAACTGCAAAAAACGGATAAAACCAGCTTAAATCAAAAGTCATAGAGCCGAGAGTTATGGCTGTTCCATAATTTTGCATTGCATATATTGTCGGTATAAGCGCAATTAGTATTTGTCTTATAAGCTTACCTTTAGGGCTTAAACCCTTATTTTCGTGTCCTTTTATTTTAAGATAATCATCTTGAAAGCCTGCAAGTGACATAAAAAACAAAGATATAATAATTATCCAAGCTGTTTTGTCCATTTCTTGCGCCATTAGAAGAGTTATAACAGATGCAATTATTATTGCTGTAATTATGAAAACCCCTCCTGTGGTCGGTGTTCCTGCTTTTTTTGCATGAGCTTCCGGCGCAACGTCAAGAATGTACTGACCGATTGTTTTTTTTCGTAATAAATCTATATATGGCACACCAAAGAGCAAGCATAATACTAAACTCAGTAATAGTGCAACTCCAAGCATTATCATAATTTTTCCCCTCTGATTTTCTTATCTTATTTGATATTAACATAAAAGGGACAATATGGATAAATATGAAGATTAATAACTTTTAATTCTATCAACTTATCCTTGTATGAGCCCTTCACACAATACAAAGCGGCCAAGCGGCATAACTTTTGTATATTTGGCAAGCGAATCAACAAAACATTTGTTTTCACAAAAACCGCCGGAAAGGTAGATTTTTTCCGGTTGTTTAGCAAAGTTCCATGCGTTATATGCAATTCCGTGTACAAATTTTGAAATAGCTTCTGACGGTTTTATTCCGTTTGAAATTGAATCCATAATTTTTTCCATACCAAAGATTCCGCAGGTTACCGCAAATTTTTCTTCGTTAAATTTCAAATCCTCTGAATTAACACCATAAAACTTTAAAAGCATTTCAACCGTTGCTCCGGTTGAACTTGCACAGGATGTATTCCAGTCCATATCATGGAATTTTCCTTCTTTAAATTTTATCCATTTTGCGTCACGGCTTCCAAGGTCAAGAACGGTAGCATCTGAATCTATATCATAGTGCTTTGCCCCGTTTGCAAGTGCAATAATTTCATTTTCTGTTGCATCAACCATATGTCCGCACGAACGTGTAGGGATTATATTCTTTTCTCTTACCATTTTTGAGGGCAGAATATAGTAAAACATTCCTGTGCCTTCATCCCAAACATAAAAATCATCAATAATTTTATCATCGGAAATTATCTTTGAATAAGTTGTGCCTGCATCTAAATATATTGCCATATTTATAATTTATCAAGAAAATAAAAATTGTTCAAAATGGTTATGCGCAATTCTAAAATTTCATGAAATTCATGTTATGCTTTTCAAGATATGCCTTCAAATCACGTTTGATTTCAGGTGCTAAAATGTATAAAACTATTACGTTTGGTATACATAGCGCAATCATCATAGCATCTGTAATATCAATAACGGATTTTACATTCATTACAGAACCGACAATAATAAATAAACAGTAAATAATATTAAATGTCATAACGCGTTTCTTACCCTCTCCCAAAAGGAAAGTCCAAGCCTTTTGCCCGTAATATGCCCAAGAGATAAGAGTTGACATTGCGAACAGTACGGCAATTATCGAAAGAATTATAGGGAAAAACGGAATTACTGACTGAAAAGCATTTGATGCAAGTTCAATACCGGAAATTTGTCCGACAGAGCTCATATCTAAAACGCCTGAAGACACGATTGTTAATGAGGTAAACAGACAAAGAACACCGGTTAAAAAGGTTTCTAATAAAGCTACAAACCCTTGAGAAACAGGTTCTTTAGTTTGAGCAGTTGCATACACGATAGCTGCTGCTCCGGTTCCTGCTTCATTAGATTGAACAGAACGTCTCAAACCGATAATAATCGTTCCAAATACACCGCCTGCTACTGCAGTAGGATGAAATGCTTCATGACATATAAAAGATATTACATGAGGCATACTTTTTATATTTGCAAAAATTACTATTAAACCTGAAATTATGTATAAAAGACACATTGTTGGTGTTAAAACAGTGGTAACTTTTGCTATACTTTTAATACCACCCATTACAACCATGCCGATTAATATTGCTGCAACCAAGCCGATTACCCAAGTAAATCCGTGGAAAAGGCTGTTTTGACCACCGGTAATAAAGACAATTTGGTGAGCAGTTTGATTGATTTGAATCATATTTCCGCCTGTTATGCCGCCACCGATACATAGTATTGCAAACAGAACGGATAAAGGTTGACCTAACCAGCGCATTTTTCTTCTGGTTAAACCGTGTGCTATATAGTGCATCGGACCGCCTGAAACGGAACCGTCAAGGTTAAATCTTCTGTACTTTACCGCAAGTGTTGCTTCAACAAATTTTATTGACATGCCTAAAATTGCGCCAAAAAATATCCAAAATGCGGCACCTGGACCTCCGATTGATATAGAAATTGCTACACCTGCTATACTGCCTATGCCGATAGTTCCGGAAAGTGCTGTTGCAAGAGCTTGAAAAGATGAAACTTCACCGCAGCCGTCGCCGTGACCTTCTGCTGGTTTGGTAACCATATCTATTGCGTGTTTAAAGCCCCAAAAAGCCATTCCTCTAAAATATAGAGTAAAGAATATTCCGGCAAAAAGAATCCAGAATATAATTAAAGGAACTTTGTTTCCGCAAATAGTTATAGGAAAGAATATAATATTTGCTACAAAATCAGATACAGGTGCAATGTGTTTATCCATAAATTCATCAATATTCATTGCATGAGCTGATTGAAGCGTCATAAACATTGTGAAAACCAAAAGTAAAAATCTTGCCATAATCTCTTTTCTCTTTTCCTCTAACGACCAGTGTATATTATTGTCTTTCATAATTGTATCAGAAACATGTCAAGATATTACAAAATCTTTACAATTTAGGGTTAAATGTAAAGGGGTTAAGAATTATGTTACATTGTGTTACGCACGCAGACCTTCTTCCCAGTCGGGATAAGGACTACAAGCTCGTAAGAAAGAACTTACCACCCCTACAGCAAGGGCAC
>CADCNZ010000096.1 GCA_902802935.1 uncultured bacterium
AGCTCCTGCAAGTTCGCCAGGAACAAATAAAAGTATTACAAGCATCATAATTAATTCAATAGATACGAGTAAAACCCCAATACTCATTCCGGCTTTTAACGGAATACCAAGGATTTCTAAAGGTTTTCCTCTTAGGGCGGTAAATGCAGTTCTTGAGTTTGCCAGTGTATTCATTCTGATACCGAACCAAGCTACTAAATAAGAGCCAAGTATACCTAAAACTGACCAACCAAGAATGATTAGTACAGATTTAAGCTCCATACCCTGTAAGTACCAGAAATAGAATGCAATACATAAACCGATTAGTACTTCCAAGCCTAATAGAAATTTACCTTGTTGAACAAGATAAGTTTTGCAGGTCTCGAAAATAGTGTTTCCGACTGCAGCCATTTTTTCGTGAACTTCAACTTTTTTAACTCTTGTATAAGCCCAAATTCCCCAAAGAACGCCACATAAAGAAACAATTAGCCCGATAACAAGCAAGTTGTAACTATCAAGGCTGGCTTCTTTGATATTTGGAACAACAAGAGAAGCTTCTCCGGCAAATACCGGAGCTGATACAACCATTGCAGCAAAAATGCCAAACAATGATTTAAGTGTTTTTTTTAGCATATATCTCTCCTTCTTCAAACGTAAAATCAAACACTAATAATGTTATTATATATAATTTGAATAATAATAGCAAATTAATTTTATCTATTCTTTAAAAATATAGGCAATTTTTGAAAACAAAAATACTTTATTTATATGTAAGATTGTATTTATTTGAAATGTGAAGGTTTTATATATGTATTTCAATATATTATCCATGTTTAGTAGAAAATCTAAGCCGATTATTAAACATGTAGAGCAAGATGTTTGTAAAACTCAATTTGAAAAAGAAATAAAAACATTAATGCAGAAATCTGATGAGGCATTACAGGAAATCAGAAATGAAAACTTCAATTCAGAGACATTAAAAACGCTATTGTCTCCGAATTTTAAAACAAAAAAAAATAATTGCCTGATGGCGATTTCAACAAAAGTACCAAACAGTCCTGTGGAAGTCAGTTATGATATGAAACTGGATAAAGACATAGTAACATTGAATATTTTCCCAAATGAATCTCAGGATATTTTATTGGGTAGCAAAACGTATTTTTTAGAAAGAGGAGAAGATGGTATTTTTCATATGTTCAGCGGAAGTATGAGCTCCGATGAAGAACTTTGCAAAAAAATAGGTGTAAAAGGCATAGGAATGCTGGAACGTATTCTGCAAATAAATGATGCAATAAAAAGGAATATAAGCAGCATACCATGTATATCATATGCAAGGTCGGTTCTTTTTCATCTAAAAATGGGTTTTATGCCTGTTCAACATTTAGAACAAATAAATAGTCTAAGTGATATAAAAAAGATTATGGATAACTTGAAAAATCGTTCTGTTTTGGATGTTTTTGCTGAAAATTATACACCAATAATTGTAAAAAAGGGAGATAATTATTATTTAGACAGCAATACAACGCAATGTGTTGCAAATCTGCGACAAATAAAAAATAATTATAAAAAATTTCCTGATCGTGGTCCCAGACCATTTATAAGGGGTACATGTGTTGATATGATACTAGAGGGCAGTAATTATAATATATGGAAAGATATGATTACAACAATTTTTTAAACATTTAACTATAGATGTAATGAATAAAATTCCTTGAATTGTATATTGTTTACAATTTTTAGGAATAAATTAATAAACTAGCAAATTTATTTTTGACATGTTTTATAAAGACTAAAAGGAGACTTATTATGCAAATTTCAAACAATTACAATGCTCAAAGTTTTAAAAGATTAGACTATTCTAAAGTATATGGTGACGGATTAAAAGTTGTCAAGAAAGAACTGCCGCAACTTGAGGAATTAGGCAAAAAATATGACATTAAATTATCGTCATCCTTTGATGCACTAGCTGATGAAGAATTAATAGATGTTTTTGTTCATAAAATGAATGAAAAGTTCAGTTTTATAAGAAAATTATTTAGTTATCGCGGTTGTGGAGAATTTCGAATAGGTAACAAATGTGAAACAATAGCTGATGTTGTAAATAAAGCTATAGCAACATTAAAATAACTTCTAATATTATGTGATTGTTAATAACGATTTAAATAAAGTAATAATTTTGCAAGGGTGCAATTATTTGCACCTTATTTTTTGCATGAAGAGACTCGTCTTGCTCGTTCGCGTTTAACGGCAATTCCGAGTTTTGTCTGCAAGCCTATTGGCTTTTGACAAAAACTCTCCAGCCTCAGCTCACTCGCGCCGAACTCCTGACGAGG